>NZ_JAIMAV010000098.1 GCF_023511815.1 Alicyclobacillus sp. | reverse complement strand
GAGGCGTTGTAGTTGGAGGGCACGCTGGTGGATGGGCCTTTGACTCCGGCCGATTGACCGATCGGTCCGAGGGATGGGCCTTTGACTCCGGCTGATTGACCGATCGGTCCGAGGGATGGGCCTTTCACTCCGGCCGGTTGACCGATCGGTCCGAGGGATGGGCCTTTGACCCCCGCCGGTTGACCGAGCGATCCGAAGGCTTGGCCATCAAACCCCTGCAGCCTCCCGGCCGGTCCCCCGCCCACGGCCCCGCTCCCAGCTCGATCGATCCGCTGCCCGCCGATGCTCCCACTCACCATCGTACCCGGACAAGCCTGCGACGTGCGCGGCTGGGACCTCAGCATGCCCGACGGGTCCTGAAGTGTCCCCGACCTTATCGGTGGCATGCTGGGGCGCGATTTAGGCATTGCGCCTTCCAAGGCTCCGTGTTGACGGCCATCCGGACGCGACAAATCCAATTCACGACACTCCTCTCAACCGGGTGTCCGGTGCTTCGAAGGATGTGCTCCTTTGAATAGTGTGGCCTTCGGCCGCCGGTTGATTCCGGCGCGACCCGCGGCCGCCCACACCGCCCACACCGCCCACGCCGCCCACGCCGCCCACGCCGCCCACACACCGCAACCATTCGCCTCTGCGCCTCACCGGAACCTGGGAAATCGCGTTCAACCCCCGGCATCCCCGCGAGGCCAGGTCTCTCGTCGCCCGGCTCTACTTCTCTGGAAAGAACGGGATGGTCCGGCCATCGGGCGTCACCAGCGACCATTCCGAATGAAGGAATGTGGAGATTTCAAAAGGCACAATCATGTGCCACACCGAAAACGTTCCGATGGGCGCACGGTATGTACGCCCATCGTGCTGGAAGACGATCTCGCGCGCGGGCACGAAGGCCGTGCCCCAGATGAACGTTTGGCCATCGTGGCGAAACGAGGCGAGGTCCCCATTTGCGTTCGGATTGCCCGGCGCGAACGCGACCTCGGATGCGACGCCGATCCGCCAACCGAACCAACCGGGTTCCATGTAAAATCCCCCGAAGGTTCCGGGTCCCCCAGGCCCGGGTGTGAAGAGCACCACCCCGTCACTATACGAAACCTTCTCAAACGGCATCACGCCAGGCACGGCAGACGCGAGGGCCTTTTCCGGTGTCCAGTGTCGGGCGATCCCGTCGCCCCACCACCCGGCCACCATCCCCAATAGACCTCCCATCGCCGCGAAAACGACCGTCCACCTGCGCCGCAACCCGCCACCTCCGTCCAAGCCCAACATGTCTAGCCCAACATGCCGGGCCCTTCGCCCAGACACCCCCGCTCATCCAGCACCGCGCGATGCGTTCGCGGTCCATTCATTCTGCGTGGCGATCCGTTCGTCCCATGGGAGAGTACGTTGCCACGCTGCGCCCCTCCAGCAGGAATCTGCTCAAACCACGATCCGAGCGAGCATGAAACCACCCCAGTCATGCACGAGAGCTCATCCATTCCCTCCGCCGGTTCACCCGATCCGCTCCCGCACCGGACGCTGCGCCTGTCGAGGTTGTTCCGGCGTGTACTCGGCCACCACGAAGTACAGGAACAGCACCATCAGGCAACACACCCACGCCGCCAGCGAGATGTGGAGCACCAGATTCTCGTGCTGCTCCACCGTCCGCAGGGAGCGGCCCGCCATCACATATCCGGACTGAGCGCCCCGGTACGGGACGATCGCGACGGCCTCTCGCACCCCCTGCGCCGGTTGCCAGGTGACGAGATGGTCGCCGCTCTTCGCGGCGTCGAGAACCCCCGGCGGCAGGGACGGCACCCCGCCGTCGAGCGTGGCCGAGGACGCCACCGGGTGCTGTTGTTCATCGTAAATGATCACAAACGGCGACAGGCTTCCGCGCATATCCACCCGCTGGACCGGGATGACCGCGCCCGGATTCTGACCGGCCGCGAGCCGCGCCGCCGCGTCCTCCGCCATCTGCGTCGGCAGGTCATCCGCCGTCTGCCGCAGGACCTGCTGCCCCACACCGTAACAGAGAACCGCCAGAAATGTCGCCACGATGGCAAACGGAATCATTCGGAAAAACGCCCGTCGAAGCAATTCCACCATACGATCCCCTCCCCCATGTCATTCGCCCGTTTGGCCGTGGAGACTCCTCCGAAGCGGTTCCACACGCCCAAATCGGCGTAATTTTCAGGATCAAATCGCCGAACGGGGGCGCCGCCCCTCACCCGCCCCGCACCCGCTTTGCACCCCGGGTGTAACGTCGCCCTATTCCACGTACACCAGGCGGATGTCGTGCAGCACCGGGATGGACGCCCGCAGGGCCGACACCAACTCATCCTGCACCGGCTCGTCGACCTCACAGACCGTCACCGCCTCGCCACCGCGCATCCGCCGCTCCAACGCCAGCCGGGCGATGTTGTAGCCGCTTCCGTCGAGAATTCGGGACACCGTCGCCAAAAACCCTTTCCGATCCTCATGGTACAGAATCAACGTCGGCCGCTCCCCGGAGAATTTGAGCGGGAGCCCGTCCAATTCCTGAACCTCCACCTTGCCCCCGCCGATCGAACTGGCCAGCACGCGGGTCTCCCGCGACGCCCCCGCGGCCGTCACCAGGACAGTGTTCGGGTGCACCAGCCCGAGATTCACCTTCGCGAATTCGTACGCCAGCCCGCACCCCGCCGCCACCTGCTCCGCGTTTGGGATGTCCTCGCTGTCCGTCGGCAACCCGAGCACACCCGCCAGCAGCGCGAGGTCCGTCCCGTGCCCGCGATAGGTCTCCGCAAAGCTGCCGGCCAGCTCGAACCTGACCCGCCGCGGCGCCTCCCCCAGCACCTGGCGGACGATGTTTCCAATGCGCACGGCACCCGCCGTGTGCGAACTGGATGGACCCACCATCACCGGACCGATGATGTCAAACGCGCTCTGGTACTTCACGTCCGATCCCCCCGTTCCACGCCCCCACGGCCGCCTCCGACGTCGCCTGCCACCGCGTCTTCGCCGTTTTCCCGGCACGGCGCCACGGCCCGCACCTGCTCAGGGGGCCATCCGTACTCCCCCGACCGTCCTTGCTCCCCAGGCCGCCCGGGCTGCCCCGACCGGCCGTACTCCCCGGCCCGGCCCTGCTCCCCGGCTCGTCCTTGCTCCCCCGACCGTCCTTGCTCCCCGGGCCGGCCGGCGCCGGCGTTCCGCCGGGCCGCGCGCTCCCCGAACACCTTGTGCCGCAGCGCCCGGCCCGTCGGCGTGCCCGCCAGCCCCCCGATGCCCGTTTCCCGAAGCGACACCGGCATATCCTTGCCGATCTCGTGCATCACCGCAATCACCTCGTCCGGCGGAATCACGCTCCGGACCCCAGCCAACGCCATGTCGGCCGCCGTCATCGCCGTGATGGCATGGAGGCCGTTTCGGACGATGCAGGGGATTTCCACGAGGCCGCCAACGGGATCGCACACCAGGCCGAGGGAGTTTTTCAGCGCCAGGCCCACCGCGTGGCCCACCTGCTCCGGCGTACCGCCCGCCAGCTCCACCAGGGCGCCCGCCGCCATCGCCGTCGCCGAACCGACCTCCGCCTGACAACCGCCCGCCGCACCGGAGATGGACGCCGAATTGGCGATCACAAGGCCCAGCGCGGCCGCCGTCAGAAGCGCCATCACCAGGTCCTCGCGGCGGTACCGCCCGCTATCCAGTGCCGCCACGAGAACCCCTGGCAGAATTCCGGCCGATCCCGCCGTCGGCGTCGCCACAATCCGCCCCATCCCGGCGTTGACCTCCGACACCGCGAGCGCGTAGGCCGTCGCCCGCAGCGTGTCCGGATGCACTAAGGTGCCCCCACCCATCAGATGCGCGAACAGGCGATGTCCGTCGCCGCCGGTGATCCCGCTTCGCGTCATCACCGGTTCACGCGTCCCCCTGCGCACCGCCTCTTCCATCACGTCGAACTGGCGGGCCATCCTCTCCAGGATCTCCTCTTTGGACCGGCCCGTCTGCTCCGATTCCACGTCGAGCATGAGCTGTGCGATGGACACGCCGCGCTCGTTCGCCATCCGAATCAGCTCATGCAGGTGTGTGAACGCCACGTCAACCCCTCCACAACGGCCCGAATCGCCGATGAATGCGCTGTCATAGGCGGATGCCGCCGCTTCGGCTTCCGCCCGCTCCGGTTGATCTTAAGCCAGATGGCCCAATCCGGCAACGGGGTTTTGTCGGAGGCGCCACCGCCAGCCGAAGTGTTGCCGGAGACATCCCAGTCTGCGCAGGTTTTATCGGAGGCGTGCCCGCCCGCCGAAGCGTTGCCTAAGGCGCCCCTCCTGCCAAAGCGTTGCCGGAGGCGTCCCCCCTGCCGAAGTGTCGCCGGAGGCGTCCCCCTGCCGGGGTTTTGGCTCACATCCAACCCGCCGACTCACGGCCGCCCGCTCTCCTCACCAAGCCCGGCGTGACGGTGAAAGGAATCGGTTCGAGGTAGAGGTCCTGGTAGGCGGCGTCCGCATCGGTGCACACGTTGCCCTCCAGCAACATCGTCAGCTGATCCCGGGTGATGGGAAACGAAGGGAGGCGCTCCAGGAGCGGGACCACCCCGCGCATCAGAACGACCGGCACCCGCACCGTTCGCAACGGCTTGCCCAGCGCGTCCGCGATGCGCCGGAGAATCTCGAGGTACGTGATCACGTCCGGGCCGCCCAACTCGTAGGCCGTATCGCGCGGCTCATGCACCGCCTGGACGATGGCCTCGGCCACCGTCGCCACGGCCACCGGCTGAAGCGCGAACCGGCCGTCGCCGATGACCGGGACCACCGGCGCGGACCGGACCAGATCCGCCAGTTGTCCGACGAACTGTGGACCGGGGCCGCCGCGGCCAAAGATCACCGAGGGCCGGAAGATGGTGTACGGAAGACCGCTCGACCGCACCAACTCCTCCGCCATCCACTTGGTCCGGTGGTACGAGGAGACCGCGTCCGGCCGCGCCCCGAGGGCACTCATGTGGACGACGCGGGACACACCCGCCGCCTGCGCCGCCGCGAGCACCGCCTCGGTGGCGTCCACATGCATCCGCTGCATCGTGACGCCGCGGCGCGGGAACTCCCGGATGATCCCGACCAGATGCACCACCGCGTCGCAACCCCGCATCCCGTGTCGCAGCGCGTCGTGATCGGTGACATCTCCCGTCACCCGTGCGACGTCCGGGCGCTGTATCGGCCGGATCGATCCCGCCCGCTCCAACACCACCACCTCATGTCCCGCACGCACCAGCGCATCGACGACCGGCACACCGACGTAGCCCGTCCCTCCGGTGACAAACACGCGCACGGCGATTCACCCACCTTCTTCGTCCAGGCCATCGCCCGCCTCAAGCCCCCACCGCAGCGCGGCCAATTCCTGTCCCTCCGTCGCCCACCCATCCTTTGACGAGGACCTCCGCCATCCATTATCCTAGTTTTCCGTCGATTTTGTCGAGGTCCCGTACACGCGAGCGACGGTGTCGTTAAATTTCAACAGCAGAGCGGCGAAGTGCGCGACATCCTCCTGAGGCCAGTCCCGCAACAGATCCCGGTACATGGCGTATCGCCCGGCCCGGGCCGCCTCCAGCCGCTCGCGCCCGCTGGGGGTCAGATGCAGCAGCGAAACCCGGGCGTCGCGTGGATCCGACTCCCGACGCACGAAGCCCTTGGCTTCCAGCGCCGCCACCTGGCGACTGACGGTCGAGATGTCGAGGACGAACACCTGCGCCAGCGCCCCGATGGACATCGGGCCCGCCGTGTCCAACCGGCTCATCAAAAGATAGGCCGAGCGGTCGACGATGGAAGCCCGCGGATCGACCGTACGAGCCGCCTCCGCGCGGCGAATCAGGAGGGCGAGGGACTGTTCAATTTGCACGAACGGGTCCGCTCCATCCCGGATCGCTCCATCCCGGATCGCCGCATCCCCAACCGGTGCATCCCCAAGCGGGGCATCCCGATCCACCCCTTCCCCAACCGGCGCCATCTCCTCCCGCGTCCGGCCATCCCGCCCGGAGGGCGCCGGGTTTCGAGTCTCCGGCACGTCTGACCCGTGGAAAGGCGGGCGTTCCTTTGCCGCGGACATGCAGATCCCCCTTCCAAACGCCTTGACGATCCCGCAGTTGGTTGTATACTACAACTATTGAAATCGGAGCGCAACGCGCCCGGGACCCCGATCCTGAACCGAAAGGTGGGAATTCTCTTGCAGGTGGAGACATCGACGGAACACGCCCCCGCCGCCCCCGCGCATTCCCGCGAGGCGCACACCGTGCATGGACATGCGCACGGCGAGGCGGAGGTCAATCTGCTCAAGCAACCCAAGGCGGTGTGGGCCGTGGCGTTTGCCTGCGTCGTCGCGTTCATGGGCCTGGGCCTGGTCGATCCGATTCTGCCCGCCATCCGCGACAAACTCCACGCGACGCCGAGCCAGGTGGAACTGCTGTTCACAAGCTACCAATTGATCACCGGGCTCGCGATGCTCATCACGGGCGCGGTGTCGAGCCGCATTGGGCCAAAGCGGACCCTCCTGTCCGGCCTGTTTCTCATCGTCCTCTTCTCCGCGTTGGCCGGAGCGTCCGGGAGCATCTCCGGCATCGTCTGGTCGCGCGCCGGTTGGGGACTCGGCAACGCCCTGTTCATCGCCACCGCGCTCGCCGTCATCGTCAGCGTCGCCAGCGGTGGAACCGCGGGCGCGGTGATCCTGTACGAGGCCGCGCTGGGGCTTGGCATCTCCGTCGGCCCGCTGCTCGGCGGAGAACTGGGCAGCATCAGCTGGCGAGGGCCGTTCTACGGCGTCGCGGTGCTGATGGCCATCGGCTTCATCGCCATCCTCGCCATGCTGCCGCCGTTGGAAAAGCCGGAGCACACCTCCTCCGTGCTCGATCCCATCCGGGCCCTGCGCCACCGGGCGCTTTTGACGATGGGCCTGACGGCGCTGCTGTACAACTTCGGCTTTTTCACGCTCCTCGCCTACACCCCGTTCGTGCTCAACATGGACGCGCACGGACTCGGATACGTGTTCTTCGGCTGGGGCGTGCTGTTGGCCATCACGTCGGTGTTCGTCGCACCGCACGTGCAGCAACGAATGGGCACGGTGCCGACCATGTTCACGATGCTGACCCTCATCGCCCTGGATCTGCTGGTCATGGCCACCCACACCGGGTCACGCGGGATCCTCGTCGCCATGGTGATTGTCGCCGGGGCGTTCCTCGGCATCAACAACACCGTGATCACCACGGCGGTGATGGAGGCGGCCCCGGTGGAGCGACCGGTGGCCTCCGCGGCGTACAGCTTCGTCCGCTTCGTCGGCGGGGCCATCGCACCCTGGCTGGCCGGCAAAGTGGCGGAGTGGTTCGGGCCGAGCATCCCGTTTTACATGGGATTCGCGGGCGTCGTGCTGAGCCTCGTCGTGCTGGCCTCCGGCCGCAGGTTCCTCAAATCCCTGTGACCATCCGCCGCCTCTGGTCCGACACGGAGAAGGGGGAGCGCCGGACGTGCACCGCACGCCCACGCTCCCCCTTCTCGGTCCGCCGCCCCCCGGGCAGCCCTGGCCGCTTAACAGCAGCGGTTGACCTGGCCGCTGTCGTAGCGATCCTTCAGATACCGCTTGTAGTATTCACGCTCCGACAGCGGCGTCTGGTCCGGGTGCGCCTGCCGATGATGCTCCAGGTACCGCTCGTAGTCCGGCATCCCGAAGATGGTCTTGATGTTCCGGTTCAGACGCCTCCATCCGGTGACAAAACGATTCATCGCAAACCCTTCCTCACACCTGAGCGGACACGCCCTGGGCCGGGACGAACTCCGACTCTTTGAGTTCGATCCGCTCCTTTTTGAACAACACCTTATACCAGATGCGCAACGCGGCCAAAACGACCAGGACGACCACCGCGACGAAGATCAGGGTGACGATGGCATCCAGGTGATCGTTGAAGACGACCTCGTGCATCTGCCCCATGTCCTTCATCGGCGCGACCACCTTGCCCGCGTCAATCGCCTTCTGAACCCCGGCGGCGTGCGCGTAGAAGCCGATCTTCGGATCGCCCGAGAACACCTTCATCAACCCGGCGCCGAGGGTGGTGACGAGCAACCAGATCATCGGGACGATGGTCACCCAGCTGTAACGCGCCTTGCCCATCTTGATGAGGATGGTCGTGACCACCGCGAACGCGATGCCGGCGAGCATCTGGTTGGCGATGCCGAACAGCGCCCACAGCGAGTTGATGCCGCCGTACGGATCGGTGACGCCCTGATACAGGAAATAGCCCCAGCCGGCGACCGTGATCGCCGAGGCGATGACGTTGAACCCGTAGTTGCGGGTGTTCGCGAACGGCTTATACACGTTGCCGATCAGATCCTGCAGCATGAACCGGCCGATGCGCGTGCCGGCGTCGATGGTCGTCAGGATGAACACGGCCTCAAACAGAATCGCGAAGTGGTACCAGAAGGCCATGAAGCCGCCGAAGAAGTGGGAGAAGAGATTCGCCATCCCGACCGCGAGCGTCGGGGCGCCGCCGGTGCGGGACAGAAGGGTCTTCTCGCCGACCTCCTTGGCCAGGTTGGTCATCTGATCCGGGGTGAGCGCGAAGCCCCAGCTGCTGATCACCTGCGCGGCGTGGGACACATCCGTGCCGATGGCGGCAGCGGGCGAGTTCATGGCGAAGTACACGCCCGGATCCAGGGCGCTGGCGGCGATCATCGCCATGATGCCCACCCCTGATTCCATCAGCATGCCGCCGAAGCCGATGAACCGCGCGTGGGACTCCTTCTCGAGCATCTTCGGCGTGGTCCCCGACGACACCAGCGAGTGGAACCCGGAGACGGCGCCGCAGGCGATGGTGATGAACAGGAACGGGAACAGCGGACCCGCGAAGACCGGTCCGGTCCCGTCGACGAACCGCGAGACGGCGGGCATCTTGAGGTCGGGCATCACGAGCAGGATGCCGAGCCCCAGAAGGAGGATGGTTCCAATCTTCAAAAACGAGCTGAGATAATCGCGCGGCGCGAGCAGCAGCCACACAGGCAGCACCGATGCGACGAACCCGTAGATCATCATCAGGACGGCGAGGGTTTGCCCGCCGAAGGTGAAGTACTGCGCGAGCGACGAGTTGGCGACCGACTGTCCGCCGATGAGCGCAAGGATCAACAGCACGAGGCCGATGATGGAGCCCTCAAGCACCTTGCCGGGGCGCACGAACCGCATGTACAGCCCCATGATGAGCGCGATGGGGATGGTCATCGCGATGGTGAACGTCCCCCACGGCGAGCCCTTCAGCGCATTGACCACAACCATCGCCAGCACGGCGATGAGGATGATCATGATGCAGAAGATCCCGAGGGCGCCGAGCACCCCCGCGATGGGCCCGATCTCATCCTTGGCCATCTGCCCCAACGACTTGCCGTTGCGCCGCATCGACCCCATCAGAACGACGAAATCCTGCACCGCGCCGGCCAGCGCCACGCCGATGAGAATCCAGAGGGTACCGGGCAAATACCCCATTTGGGCGGCGAGCACGGGTCCGACCAGCGGACCTGCACCGGCGATGGCGGCGAAGTGGTGACCGAACAACACCCAGCGGTTGGTGGGGACGAAGTCCTTTCCGTCATTGTTCACCTGCGCCGGTGTCGCGCGGCCGTCATTCAAACCGAACACGCGGTATCCGATGAATTTACTATAAAACCGATACGCCACCGCGTAGGTGACCACCGCCGCGATGACCATCCAGGCGGCCGAGACGGTCTCTCCCCGGTGCCACGCCAACGTCGCGAAGGCGACGGCGCCGAGGACGGAGATCACCGTCCACACGGCGATTGAAACCGCTTTCCTCCCCAAATTCCCCTTCCTCCTTTGTGATTCGTCTAACTGTCAAAACTGAAGATTTGCGCGCCCGGTTACATAGATTATATTCGTTGTCTTTCGACACGACAACCAGGGTCTTGTACCACGAAACTGATATAATTTGGAATTTGTGCAGACTTTCCCGCAGGCGTCAGGTTCCGGTATGAACCCAGACTTGGCCTCTCCGTTTCATGGAACAAAAGGCGCCTTCACCGCTGCGGACAAGCAGCCGTGAAGACGCCGAATTGTGCCAACCCCCGGTCGCTCAGCCCCCGTAGAACAGGCCCAGTTCGCGCAGGGTGAGCGGATCGCCCGAGCGGTGAACGCCGGCGTCGACCACC
>NZ_JAIMAV010000097.1 GCF_023511815.1 Alicyclobacillus sp. | reverse complement strand
GGCAGGGCGTTTGGGGCGGGGGTTGGGGCGGCGACGGGGAGGTTATGTGCCCTCCGGCCGTGTCTGAAACGTGAAAAATCGTAGTAAACCCTCGCTCTCCAGCCCACCCACCCGTACCAACGCCGCCGTGAAACCCGTATTTTCGTAGTAAATCGCTCCATTTCGGGGCCGAAACGCTAGAGTTACTACGAAAATTCATGTTTCGGAGGGACCAAAGGCCGCCGATACGCCCCAGGCAAGGGAAGTTACTACGATTTTGCGGGTTTCACCATCGCCACATCCTCCAATGACCAGGCTCTGCGAGGCTCGCCAACCCAACCCACCCTCTCCATCCCACCTTCGCCAACCCACCCTCACCAACTCGAGCATGAACCGAACCTCCGCCGACCGCGTATCACCTTATTTCAAGTCGAGTGGCCACGAACGGAGTACCGCCCACGCTGTGGTGGCCAACCAAGACGGCGACCTTCGGACCGGACCACTGCGGCGTCGAGGCCAGACCAAAGCGTGGCCGATGCTTGGCCAGTGCGGCGCCGAGTCGGGGCCTAGGCCGGACCAAACCCATGTGCCCTCCGGATGAAACATGAAAAATCGTAGTAAACCCTCGCTCTCCGGCCCACCCACCCGTACCAACACCGCCGTGAAACCCGCATTTTCGTAGTAAATCGCTCCATTTCGGGGCCGAAACGCTAGAGTTACTACGAAAATTCATGTTTCGGAGGGACCCAAGGCCGCCGATACGCCCCAGGCAAGGGAAGTTACTACGATTTTGCGGGTTTCACCATCGCCACATCCTCCAGTGACCAGGCTCTGGGATACTCATCAACCCACCCTCGCAACCGATTTTGCGGCTAAAGATTGGCTATCTTGATGATGGCGCCCTGCAAAAGGAGGGGGCTATCCCTGTCTGATGATGGCGCCCCGCAAAAGGAGGGGGCTACCCCTGTCTGACGATGGCCCCCCAAACGGAGGCCTACCCCTGTCTGACGATGGCGCCCCGCAAAAGGAGGGGGCTACCCCTGTCTGACGATGGCCCCCCAAACGGAGGGCTACCCCTGTCTGACGATGGCGCCGCGCAAATGGACGGGGCTACCGCTGTCTAACGTTAAGCATCATGCACGCCCCTTAAACTGAAACAGGGGGGAGGGGGGCCAGCACCCGACCAGGACGCCCGAAAGCGATCGAAAGAAGAGGCGGACATCAACTTGAACCGAAAGGAGGGGGCCAGCACCCGACCAGGACGGGCAAGTGGTCATCAAGGCACTCCCCGCCCCCAAGAAAAGGGGGGGGGGGGAACGACTGCAACTTACGGGTTTCACCGCGGGTACACGCTCCATCGACGAGGCCTGGACCTGCCGCCTCTCCGTTCTTCCTTCCATATTTCCTTCTCCCACGTGTGGATGGTGGGCCGACTGATCCGACGGTGCTTTTGGTGCTATTGTATTTTCTGGGAGTGATCGGACGTGGACCAGACGCCCTTCGGGGACCAGACGCCCTTCGGGGACCAGACGCCCTTCGGGGACCAGACGCCCTTCGGGGACCAAACGCCATACGTGAACCGGACGCCATACGTGAACCGGACGCCATACCTGGACCGAGCGCCATACGTGGAACCGCTGGTGATGCTCCTCGCTCTGGTGCGGTGGGGGGTTCTCGGGGGATTGACGGGGGTTTTGGCGGGGGCGGGATCGAGCGTGTTTCTCCTCGCCCTGTCGGCATTGTCAGCGTATGTGGAACCTCTCCCGTTGGGGTGGCGGATGGCGCTGCTGCCCCTGGCGGGCCTGGTCAACGGCCTGCTGTTGTATTACGGATACGGGCGAAGGCCGCTGCAGGACGCGGTCGTCTCCGTGTTCCACCGAAAATCTGGCCGGATGCCCTACAGGACGGCCCTCATCAAGCCCGTGGCGGCGCTGGTGACCCTGTCCTTCGGTGGATCCGCTGGCCGCGAGGGCCCGTGCGTTCACATCGGGGCCACCCTCGCCTCCGGTCTGGCAGAGGTGTTTCGGTTGCGGCCGCGGGATCGACAAACGCTTCTCATGTGCGGCGCGAGTGCCGCGTTCGCCAGCGTGTTCGGTACGCCCGTGTCCGGTGCGCTCTACGGGATTGAGCTGATGACCGTGGGGTCCCTGCGGATGGACGCGCTGTTTCCGGCGGCGGTGTCCGCCTTCACGTCTTACCAAGTCAGCCGGTGGTGCGGCGTCCCATCCATGTCGTATCCGCATGAATCTGCGCCGTGGACGGTGGGCCTTGGGTTACGCATGCTGGTGCTCGGTGTGTTGTTCGGATGGGTGGCGTGGCTCTTCATCGAGGCGAACGAACGCGTCCGCGTCTGGTTCGACGGACTGCGCCGCCGCTTCTCCATCTGGCCCCCCGCCCTGCCCGCTCTGGGCGGCGTTGTGCTCGCCCTCCTGCTCCTCGGACTGCCGGCGGATTTCCTCGGGCTGAGCCTGCCGGTGATGAACCAGGCCCTTTACGGGCACGGCGTCGCCTGGGTCGCCTTTTTGTGGAAGACGCTGTTCGTCGCTGTCACCCTTGGGTCCGGGTTTTACGGCGGGATCGCAACCCCTCAACTGGTCGTCGGCGCCGCGGCGGGAAGCACCCTGGCACACCTGGAGCACCTGCCACTCTCCCTGGGAGCGATGGCCGGGGCGACAGCCGTGATGGCGGCCGCCTCCAACACTCCGCTGGCCGCGGTGGCCATGGGATTTGAGTTGTTCGGGTCGTCCGCGGGAGCCCCCGTCGCGCTGGCGTGTCTGGCGGCGTACCTCGCGGTGGGCCATCGCAGCGTCTATCCGGACCAGGTGGTGGCGTGCCCAAAATCCCCCGATGTGGGCGCCCGGTTTGGCGTCTCCCTTGCCGGGTTTGGCGTCTCCCTTGCCGGGTTTGGCGTCTGTCGCGCCCGGCGGCGAGATCTTTCTGAGCACGAAGTAAATGCGAAATCGTCCCGATCGATGGAATGATACAAAAACAGGATTTTACGACATCAATCTATTGAATTCGGTTTCAAGAAGAGTAATATAGACCCTATCCTGAATGAAAGGGAGGGTTCGTATGGCAGTCTCGAATCAGACAATTGACTCGATGAAGATCAACCGAGCCATCGAGCACCTGGTGGAGAAGTACAGCCCGAACGGCAATCGGATCGGGTGGTTGATGATTGCCTCCATTTTCATCGAAGCCTGGGACCTGTACTCCATCTCGTTCGTCCTCGTGTTCATCAAGAACATCTATCATCCTTCGTCGCTCATGCTGGGGTTGGCCGCGGGCGCCACGCAGCTCGGTGCTCTGTTCGGGGCCATTGGGGGCGGTTGGCTCACCGATAAAATCGGCCGTCGCAAGGTCTTCCTGGCCACCATGATCATGTTTTTTGTCTTCGGTGTCGCGCAAGCGTTTGCACCCAACATGACGGTGCTGACCATTCTCCGGTTCTTCCTTGGACTTCCGCTCGGCGCCGACATCTCGAACGGCTACACCTACATCATGGAGTTCATGCAAAAAGGGAAACGCGAGGTCATGGGCAACCGCTGGCAATTCATGTTCGCCGTCGGCGAGGTCGTGTCCATCGCGGTCGTCCTCGTGTTCATCGTCAGCGGCCTGAATGAGGACACCCTCTGGCGTGTGATCCTCGGCCTGTCGGGCGTGCCGGCCGTCATCCTGTTCATCCTTCGGTACAACCTGCCGGAGACCGCGATCTGGCTGATTCAGCGCGGGAAATTCCACGAGGCGAAGAAGGTCTCGATGGAAATCTACGGCGATCCGCTGGACATGCTCCCCGACGTGGATTACGACCTGCCGCGGCCGAAACTCAGCGACTTCCTGCGCCACATCCGCAAGGATCCCATCCGCTGGCGCGCCAGCGTCTTCTCCTGGATCTCGGGGTTCTGCCAGAACGTAGAGTTTGCCACCTTTGCCTTTTACACGCCGGTCCTGCTGGTGATGCTGAACGTTTCGGGGATCGTCCAGACCGACCTGATCACCCTGTGCCTGTACATCGTCGCCGCCATCTCCGGATGGGTCGGCCCGCTCATCACACCGAAGATTGGGCAACGAAAGCTGAGCATCTACGGGTTCGGGATCGTGTTCGTCGCCCTCATCATCGGCGCGATCGCCCTGTACACGAACACCACCGTGCTCTTGCCGTTCGTGATCGCCATGATGCTGTGGGGACACTACTGGGACGCGGAGAACGGCATGACCATCGCGTCCATGGTCGCGCCGCCCCGGTACCGCGGGACGGCCAGCGGATTCTCGTACATGTTCGTGAAGTTGGCTGGCTTCCTCGGCATCTTCCTGTTCCCGGCCTTCTTCGATCTCATTGGCAAAGGAAGCGCCACGCTGTTCGTCGCACTCTTCTCGCTGATTGGCATGCTGGCGTCCATCTTCATCCTCCCGGAAGTGTACGGGTTCTCCGATACGGAACGGAGCGCCTGAAGCCAATCCACCGGGACAGGGAAGGGCGGGACCAAGGTCCCGCCCGCTTTTTTCTTCGGGGCTTGAGGGCGTGTCTCCCTTTCTTCTTTCGCCAACGCTTGGGCGGTCCAGAGTCCGGAGGATGGAAGGCGATCCGCACCGGGCACAGCTGGTGTGCCGGGTCCCTGCCCTGTGAACCACCCATGGCGATTATGTTCAAAATTATCCGTTTTTCTCCCGCCGTTGATGGCGAATACGGAGGTCAGGTGGTAGACTACAGATATCGCGGACAGACCGATCCCTGACCCCTTGTGGATTCACCGTGCACGGGAGGTGTTGACGGGATGGATGCGGAACTGCGCGAGCTGATCATGGGCCTGGATCGGCGGATCGACCAGCGGTTTATGGCCATCGACCAGCGGTTTGTGGCCATCGACCAACGATTTGAGGCAATGGATCAGCGGTTCGATTCCTTCGAGCGCCGGATCGAAAGGCTGGAGGAGCGCTTTGACCAATTCAAGAATGAAATCCAAGACATGCTGGTTCGCTTTTCGCGAGACGTCTTGGCGGAGGTTGATCGACGGCTGGAGCTCGTGCTCCGCGATGTCAACGAACTGCATCGTACCCTTCGGCCGAACGAGATGGAGTATTACGCGATGGAAGGCCGTCTTTCGATCTGCGAGCGGCGGATCGATCGCCACAACGAAAAAATCGCACGGATTGAGGAGCGCCTCGACATCGAGACACCGAGTCCTTCGCCGTGAGGCATTGAACCGCACTCCCCCTCCCTGGAACCCGGGCAACCCGTCGGCCGCTCGCCGCAGGCATGCCGGCAACACCGCCTGGCCGTGGTTTTCACCGCCCATACGCGGCAGGTGATGCGTGTGTTACAATGATGGAGACAGAGTATTCACAATTCTGTTGGCCGCGGCCTCCGTGACCACAGCCTGCCTTCCCCGACGATTCACGGACTCGCCGGCCACGTGTTCAGGGAGGGGTGTCGTTGTCCGCTGAAAACACACTGCAGATGATCGCCCAATCCAGACGCCTGGGGCCTCCGGCCGCTTACCGAACCAAATCCCACGTGCCGAGTCCCGAGGCGTACCACGCGCTGTATCGGGAGTCCATCGAATTCCCGGAGCGCTTCTGGAACCGCATCGCGGACGAGCTCGTCTGGCAGGCGCGCGGCGAGACCGTCATCGAGGGAGACATGCCCGACTTCCGGTTTTTCCCCGGGAGTTTCATCAACGTGTGCGAGAACTGTGTGGACCGCTGGGCGGCCGATCCGCACTTTGCGAACAAGGTGGCGCTGTTCTTCGAAGGCGAGAACGGCGAGCGGCGGGCGCTCACCTACCGGCAGCTTCATGGCGAAGTCCAACGGTGCGCCAACGCACTCATCTCCCTCGGCCTTCAGCCGGGCGATGTCGTAAGCGTTTACATGCAAAACCTCCCCGAGACGTTTGTCGTGCTCCTGGCGTGCCTGCGCACAGGGATCCTCTACAACACCGTGTTCGCCGGGTTCTCCCCGGAGGCGTTGCGCGAGCGGATCGTCTCCTCCGGCGCCAAACTGGTCGTGTGCGCCAACGGAAGCTATCGCCGCGGAAAGGTGCTGCGCTTGAAAGAAACGGTCGATCGCGCCCTGGAGGATGTCACCACGGTCCGGCACGTGGTGGTCCTGCGCCGAGTGCCCGATCTGGAGACGCCCATGACGCCGGGACGCGACCTCGACTATGACCATCTGATGGCGGGCGCCAGGCGCGTGCATGAGCCGGCGCGGCTCGAGTGCAACGCCCCGGGACTGCTCATCTTCACCAGCGGCACCAGCGGAAAACCGAAGGGCATCGTCCACGCGGGCGGCGGCTTTCTGCTCGGCACCTACGCCTACACCAAATACCAGCTCGATCTGCGCCCGGAGGACGTGTACTGGAACACCGCCGACATCGGGTGGCTGACGTCACACATCTTCGTCCTCGTCGGCGGGCTCGCGTGCGGGGTCACCACCATCCTGTACGAAGGTGCGCTCGATCACCCGCATCCCGGCCGCCTCTACGAGATCATTGAGCGGTATCGGGTGAACAAATTGTTCTCCGCGCCGACGGCCTACCGGATGCTGATGAAACACGGCGAGGACATCTCCCACCGATACGACCTCTCGAGCCTCGAACTGATGGCATCCGTCGGCGAGCCCCTCAATCCGGAGGCGTGGCACTGGCTGTATCGGGTCGTCGGCGGCGGGCGCGCCGTCATCAACAACACGTGGGGCCAGACGGAGACGGGCGGCACCCCGCTCGCGTCGCTGCCCGGTGCCATCGACATGAAGCCGGGATCGTGCGGCGTGCCGTTCTTCGGCCACGCCGTCGATGTGGTCGACGCGGGCGGGCAGCCGGTTCCGGACGGCGTCCCGGGCTTCCTCGTGATCCGCAACGTGTTCCCGACCCTGGCGCGGGATGTGTATGGGGATCGGGATCGATACGTGAACAGCTACTTCTCCCAGATGCCGGGGATGTACTTCACGGGGGACAGCGCGGTGCGGGACGCGGACGGCCACTTCTGGGTGCTCGGCCGGGTGGACGACGTGATCAACGTATCCGGCCATCGCATCAGCACGATGGAGCTGGAGAGCTCGCTCATTCAGCACCCCGCGGTGGTGGAGGCGGCGGTGGTCGGACAGCCGGACGAGGTGCGCGGGCAGGTGCCCGTCGCCTTTGTCACCCTCGATAAGGGATACCGGCCGGGGCCGGACCTGGAGGACGCGTTGAAAGCGCAGGTGGTGCATGACATCGGGTCTTTCGCCAGACCGGAGCGCGTCTTTTTCGTCGAGGCGATGCCGAAGACCCGCTCGGGGAAGATCATCCGCCGCATGCTGCGCGAGATCCTGCGCGACGGCGAGGTGCACGGTGACCGAACGGGCCTGGAGGACGCGGAGATCCTCGACAGGCTGGTCGCCGACATCACGGAACGGTGACGGATGACGTGGGGGCCGGGCGCGCGGCACGGCCGTCAGTGCCGCGGACGCCCGGGCTCCACCTCGGCAGCCGCTCCCTTCACGCCTCTGCGGCCGGCCCGCCCTGTGTGTCCGCGTTCGCGTGACGCGCATGGACAATCTCGACGGCGCTGTACTCATCCGGAAAAAGCTCCATGTACGACGTCAAGCCGACAATGCGAAAGATCTTCTGGTAGTGCGGCGAGACGCCGAAGGCGTACGTCCGCATGCCGTGCCGGCGAGTTTCGCGCACCCAGCGGATCAACAGGGCAATGCCGGCGCTGTTCACGTACGTGAGCCGCGTCATATCAAACAGAACGGTTCGATGCTCCGGTTCCACTTCGGTCCAGGGTGCGGATGGAAATGCATCCACCTCGTCTCCGGATAATTCGCCCGTCAGTTGCAGGATCAACAGTCCGTCCCGGACACGCCTGGTGATGCCGGCTTGCCCCATCCGGATCCCCTCCCCTCGGTCACCAACGCGTGGAAGTGCGCGGTGAGCACTGTGTGGCCGTTTGCGCGCTCCAAGCGGCAGGCGTAGGCGAGGGACCGAATGAGCAGCAGCCCCCAGCCCCGTGTGGGCCCGTCTCCGCGCATGATCTCGGCCACGGATGGCCGCTCCCCGTCCTCGCGGAGCGTTGGCGGCGCACCCGCTCCCGCGTCACGCACACGAAGCGTCACGTCCCGCCCCTGCCGCAGCAGCGTCACCTCGTACGACAACGCTTCACACAGGCCGCAACCGTGCTCCAGCGCATTGAGGCAGGCCTCCGCGGTGACGGTCCGGACGTCCGCCACCCGATCCGGAGGGACTCCGAGTCTTTGCAGCACCCGCCCCACCTGCCGCATGGCCGCCTTTTCCGTTCCCCGCCGGGCCGGCCATTCGGCCCGATACAACACGTCCATCCCGGTCGCCCCCGCCACCGCCGTCCACCCGGTCTGACAACCCCCGCCCCAAATCCACACCCGCACGCTGCCACCCCGCCATCCCGGGGATGGCACGTGCAGTGAAACGACCCCGCCCCATCTCAACGCCCGTTTCGCCGCGCACCGCCATCTCGCGCCGTGTGAACCCGCATTCGGGCTCCCTGCGCCAGCCATTCGGGGACGCCCTCCCCGTCTTCCACAAGCGCCGCCACGGCCCGCTCACAGGCGGACTGCAGACGGCGAATCTGCCCGGCTCGCCGCCAGTCCTCGCACAGATCCTCCAGGACCGTCAGGTCCAGCGGATCCATGGCGTACAACCGCTCCCCGTGGTGAATGGCTTCCTCCAGGCGTCCACCTCGCCGGTACTCCTGCCACAGCCGGCCGAGCATCCGGCGTTGCTCCTGCTCGAGCCAAGCGCGCGTCTCCACCATCCAATCGTCGTACGCAAACTCGGGCGCGATGACCGGAGCCCACAGATCGACCGCCTGCGCGTACAGCTCGCACGCCCCCTCGCGATCCGTCCGCCACAGTTCATGGCCCACCGACGCGCGTTTGCGGTAGACCATGAGATCGATCTCGTCGATCCGCTCGTCGTTCAACCCCACCATTCCACCGCGGACATGGACCCAGTTCCCCGCCACACCGGTCTGGCGCTGCAGCAGGGCGCGCAACCGGTGCACGCTCACGTGCAGGTAATTGGCCTCGCCGCCCTCCGCCTCTTCCCCGAACAGCCGGCAGATGACCTGCTCCTTGGGGGCCCGGCAGTGGGGCTGCAACAACAGATATCCCAGGAGCGCCCTGACCTTGTGGCGAGCGTAGCCCTCGGGAATCACCGGAACCCCGTCCCGCGTGTAGCCCTGGAACGTGTGAAAAAACGTGAAGCGAAGCGCCGGCTCCCCCCGATCCGCGCCCCCCGCCGAGGGCCGGGCGGGGCGTTGCTCATCCAGATGCGCCACCACCGGAGACTGCGGATAGCGCGAGCACCAGCGCGAAGCGGCCTGCCGCCATCGCGCCTGCAGCGGATGGTCCGCGCCGCCGTTCACCCGCTCCCCGATGACCCGGTACATTCGCCCCAACAGGACATTCAGCAGTTCCTCGCCGCCGAACGGGACGCGCAACACCCGTTCGTACCAGCCGTCTCCATCCTCCCCGCGATCCGCTCGATGCGCCCGCTGCCCCTGCAGAAAAGCGAACAGGACCTGCGGCAGCGAT
Source organism: Alicyclobacillus sp. (assembly GCF_023511815.1). Classification (GTDB taxonomy): domain Bacteria; phylum Bacillota; class Bacilli; order Alicyclobacillales; family Alicyclobacillaceae; genus Alicyclobacillus_H. The sequence goes on along the minus strand of NZ_JAIMAV010000097.1, from coordinate 713 downwards.
TGCGGCACATCCCCCATCGGCTCCACCTCGCGGGCCACCTGCTGTGCGATCGTCCGGGCGACGTCCTCGGATCCCTCCGTCTCCAGCGCCACCAGGGCCATCAGGAGAAGCCCCGTGACGGTCAGGTTCGCGTCGCCGAACCGGCTCAACACCGGGAGGAGGATGCGCAGACGGCGCTCCAGATCCACGGGTGCGTTCATGAGGTAGTCTCTGGCGATCAACCACAGGGCCTGGACGGGATAGGACTCGGTGAACCGGTGTGCGTCCCGCCACACGTCCTCGCCCGCCCGTTCCTCCGCCGGCGCCCAGGCGTTGCCCAGGTGCTCCTCCAACCACCGAAGGTCGAGCACCGGCACATCGGACTCTTCTCTCATTCACCCTGCCCCTTATCTCTGCCTCGCGCGCCTGTGTCTGTAGATTCGCACGCTTTCCATCGAAACGCAAGATCAGCCGGACGATGACCGAATGAAATTTCGGACATCCTCCGCGGTCAGATTCAACCGCATCGCCTCTCGCATCAGCGCGATCCACTCCGGATCCACCGCCTCCCGCACCGGGGCGGTGCCTTCACCCTTTCCCACAGACACGGCGGATGGCTCCAGGCGGGCGTTCCGATCCTTGGCTTCGGACACGCGCTCCCCTCCTCGAGATGCCGCATGCCGACATCGTACCCGCCTTGGCTGACCCATCGCTTACCCGACCAGCGTTCGGCT
>NZ_JAIMAV010000096.1 GCF_023511815.1 Alicyclobacillus sp. | reverse complement strand
CGATGACGCTGACGAGAGTCAGATACGAGGCCAGTTGCGGCCAATCCATCCGCCTCACCCTTCCTCCCAGGCGTGGTGTGACCTGCAAATTCCAGGCCAATCCATTCGATGGGGAAACCGCCTGTCCACGTGTGGACGACCGGCCCGGGGCGGATGCCGTCTCGGACGAGGGCCCTTACGCGAAACGGCCGTTTTGGTAATCTTCGATGGCCTGCAGGATTTCCTGGCGGGTGTTCATCACAAACGGACCGTAGGCCACGACCGGTTCACGGACAGGTCGGCCGGCGTACAGCAGGACGTGCAGCGATTCCAGTGCCTCAATGGTCACCCGGCTTTCCGCTTTATCCGAGCGGCCAAGCCAAAGAACCTGTCCCTGCGCGCCCTCGGTCCCGTCGGCGAGGATTCGGCCGCGGCCTTCGAGCACGTAGAGAAACCCGTTGTAATCGCCGGGTAAGTCCTGCATGAAGGAGGCGCCGGCATCCAGGTGAATGTCGACCATGGTCACCGGGACGTGATTTTTGGTCGGCGCCTGCACGCCGCCGGAGCTGCCGGAGAAGACGCGCGCCCAGCCGCCCTCCACGCCACGGACCGGCATGTCTTTCGCCAGGAGATTCTGGTACCGCGGTTCGGCCATCTTCTCCGAGCGGGGCAGGTTCACCCACAGTTGCAGGCTGTGCACCGTCTCCCCGGGCACCGGGTCCTCCTCGTGAATCACCCCCCGTCCGGCGGTCATCCACTGCACGTCCCCGGGGCCGAGTTCTCCGGAACCATTGCGGTTATCGAAGTGGCGCAGGTGTCCCTCGATGACATAGGTCACCGTTTCAATCCCGCGGTGAGGATGCAGGTCAAACGTCCCCGACTGAAACCAATCCTCCGCCATCAGCAAGAAGGGATCAAACTCCGCCCAGTGGCCGGGTTCCAAAACCATGGCGACCGTGTGGATGGCGCTCTGCCGTTTTGGAACCGGCTTCCACACGCGCGCAATGGGCCGTTCATACACAGCGCTCTGTGCCATACAACCTTCTCCTTTCTCATGGTGCGGCGGGCGACGCGCCGTCACCCACAGAATGCCGCACCCCTCCGGAGTATAGCACACGCCACGAAAAATGTAAGTGACTAACCAATCGGCTCCCGTGTGTGACCATTGGAAAATCCGGGGAAACTCCTCGGGGAGGTGTGGGGGATGGATCGGACGACGGACGGCCGGGGGACGGCGGAGCCCGGCAGGACGGTGTGGGCGCGCGCGGCATGGCGTGCCATGGCCCTGCTCATCGGTGAGGACGCCGTTCTCGGGATTCGGGACGCTGACACGAGGGCACCGAAGATGTCGGGCGCAGCGCAGGAGCCGGGTGAACTGGGGATGGATGGCCTCTCGGGCGGGGGGCAGGAGACCTGCGGCGCATCGGAGATCACCGGAGAGATGGAGACCGCCGGCCGGCCGGATGGGTTTGCCACATCGGCCGCCTTTGCGGCCGATTCGCCGGAGGTGGAATAGGCGTGGTTGTCCCGATTCATATATAATCGGAGGTGAAACCCGCATCCGGATGGATGTATTGGAGGAGGATGCACGTGCTGTACACGGTAGCAGGGGAAGTGACGAGCGACCGCCAGCGGTGGTTGCTCGACGGGCTCCATCGGTTGCTCCAGGGGCGGGGGTATCAGTATGTGGAACCGGGTCAGCCGGACATCCGATTGGTGTTGAATTTTATCGATCCCGAACGGCCGCGTCCCTACCGGCGCATGGCTCAGGCGACCTATGTCGTGTCCATCGCGGTGGCGGATCAACACCCCGACAGCGTCCTGCACGCGGCCTATCCGTTGATGGTCCGGTCGCTAGCCAATCTGATGATGTATACGGTGGATGACCCGGAGGGGTTTCATACATACTTCGTCACCCTGGAACAGGGTTGTTACCCCATCCCATACCGGCGCGGGGAGGATGAGGGGTACTTCGAGCGGGTCTTCAAACGCCTGGAGCCGCTCGCGACATCGAATCTGATCATCAACAACGATTTTCATCCGGATCTCCCGGAGGAGCTGTGGGAAGGGGACGAAATCACGCAGCAGGTCAGCCGAGCCGCGAAGAAGATTGAGGAGATGAACCTGTGGCCGGCACCGTTCCCGATCCAGGAGATCCTCTCCCCCGAGGACATGCGGCACGTGAAGCGCCTGTATGGAATCGGCGGACTGAGCTACGGTAACCTCAGCGCGCGCAAGGATCGGCGGCGATTCTGGATGAGTGCCAGCGGTGTCAACAAGGCCAATCTGCGGACGGTGGGCCAGGACATCCTGTTGGTGAAGGACTTTGACCAACAGCAGAAGGCCATGCAGCTCAGCGTCCCGCCTCACGTTACGCCGCGGCGCGTCTCGGTGGACGCCATCGAGCACTGGATGATCTACACGGAACACCCGCAGGTGGGGGCCATTGTTCACATCCACGCTTGGATTGACGGCATCCCGTCGACCGAAATCAACTACCCGTGCGGGACGGTCGAGCTGGCGCGCGCGGTGGCGGAACAGGTTCGGCGCGCGAAGGATCCGTCGCGCGCCATCATCGGACTCAAAAACCACGGCATGACCATCACGGGGCCGGATTTGGACGACATCTTCGAGCGGATTGAGGGGAAGGTCATCCCGCAGGTGCCGATGTCCTGACCGGCTCCGGTCCCGCCCCCGGCTCCGGCTCCGCCCCCGTATCCGGATCCGCCGCTCCCGATCCCGTTTGATCTTCCGCCTGCCCCACCGGCGCCCTGCCGCGGTGGGGCTCGGTGACCCGCAGCACCGTCTGCGTCCATCCGGGGATGGTCCATCGGTAGTACGCGTCGAGCAGCGTGGGGAACGCCCGCGACAGCCGGGCGGCCAGCCCGAACCGGCGCGGCACCACCCACTCCGCCCGGCGCCGCAACACCGCCTGGATGACGCCTTCCGCCGCCTGGTCCGCGGTGAGGACCGGCACGCCCAATGGCAATCGGTACATGTCCTGATGCAGGTGCCCTTCGATGAGCTGGGTGTCGACGGGACCCGGCGTGACGAGGGTGACCGCGATGCCCTCCGGTCGAAGCTCCTGGCGCAGCGACTGCGCGAACCCATGGAGGGCGTGCTTGGGTGCCGCGTAGGCGGTGAAGAACGCCGGAGTGCATGGCACCGACAACGAGGAGATGAACGTGATGGATTTGCGCCGTCCGCGCCGGATCAGGGGGAGGAACGCCTGTACCGCGTGGACGGCCCCCCAGTAGTTGATGTCCATCGCCTGCCGGGTGCGGTCGAGCTGCAATCCCTCCGCAGGCGCCAGATAGAAGACCGCGGCACCGTACACCAGGACGTCCACCCGGCCGTGCCGGTTGGCCACCTCGGCCGCCAGTTGCCGCACCGCCTCGGGGTTGGACATGTCGGCCGGCATCACGTCGGCTTGTCCACCCTGTCGGGCAATCTCCTCGGCGACCGCCTCGAGCCCGCTTCGGCCGCGGGCGACCAGCACCACGTGCGCACCGCGAGCGGCAAACCGGATGGCGCTCGCCCTGCCGATGCCACCGGAGCCGCCGATGAGCACCACCACTTCTCCCTGCATGTCTTTCACCACAGACCACCCCCGCTCAGCCGCTGACATCGGCTGTGAGTTCCCGTTGCTCAGCCTCGAACAACCGGTAATAATGCCGGACCAGCTGTTTGGTGGGACCGCTCCAATCGAGCTCGGCGGCCACCTCCAGTCCCCGTCTGGCGATGCGATCCCGTTTCTCGGCATCGCCCAGCCAATCCTCAATCGCGGCGAGGATGGACGCGCTGTCGAGCGGATTGAACAGCCATCCCGCTTCCCCGTGCTGAAGCACCTCTCGGGTGGCCGGACTGTCGGCCGCGAGCACGGGCAGGCCGGAGGCCATCGCCTCGTACAGGACGAGGCCGAGCGTCTCCGTCGTGGAAGGAAACACAAAGGCGTCGGCCGACGCGTACGCCTGCGCCAGCTCTTCGCCGAACAGGTACCCGGTGAAGGTGGTCCGGCTGCCCGCGAACACTCGTTCCAACTCCGCCCGGTGCGGCCCGTCTCCGACCAGGGCGAGGTGAACGTCCGGCAACCGATCGAGGCAGGGTCGAAGCCGCTCAAGCCCCTTTTCCGAGGCCAACCGCCCGACGTACAGCAGCACCCGGCGGTTCGGATCGGCGCCACCGAGCAGCCGTTCGCGCATCGCGTCCGAACGCTTGGACGGAGAGAACAGGCGAAGGTCGACGCCGCGGTCCCACAGCGCCAAATTGCGGAACCCGTGGGCGCGCAGCGTCTCCAGGGTCGCCTCGGAGGTGCACAGATTGATCTGGGCCTGGTTGTGCATCGTCCGGAACAACCACCACAGAAACGGTTCGAGCCAATCGAGCTTGTAGTAACGAGCGTAGCTCGGGATGTGCGTGTGATAGGAAGCGATCAGCGGGACGCGCAGCCGGCGGGCGTAATAAATCGCGGCGGGTCCGAGAAACCCCGGGTTGACCGAGTGGATCAGATCCGGTTGAAACCGCCTGAGGATGCGGCCCACGCGAGGCCACGGGCGGGCGAACTTCTTTTCGGGGTACAGGGAAAAGGTGAACGACGGCACGCCCACCACTTTGGCCGGGCCGTACGTCGGCGGTGCGCCGCTCGGCGCAAACAGGAGGATGTCGTGGTTTTCCTCGGCCAGGTGGTCCAACGTGTTGCAAAGGCGCGTCACCACGCCGTCCGTCCCCGGCAGAAACGTCTCGGAAAAGATTGCGATCCGCATGCTATCGCCTCCCACTCGTCATTCTATGACAAATCACGAGCCAGGTGGACGTGGTTTGCCGGTGAATGTGATGCCGTTCCAGATCCAGGATGACCGGCGGGGCTGCCGGTGATACCCGGGTCCTGTCCGGCATCCTCCGGGGGCAGGGAGGCCGGCGGATTGCCCAGGGCTTGGCGGACCTGCTCGACGACGTTTCGGTACTGAGGTCGGTCCCAGGAGTTGTACGACGGGTGCGGAACCCCGTCAATCACGCGCCACCGCTCGGAACGCACGGCGGCGAGCCGGAAGAACTTTTGGGCAAACCGTCCGCACGGGACCACCGTCAACGGGCGGTCGCGAAGCGCGAGCAGCTTGGCGCGCAGATGATCGACGAGCACCGACTGGACCTCGTTGTGCAGCGCGTTTGGGTACACGTCGCGCTGATTGTTGCTCCGGATGTGCATCAGGGCCTCCAGCCAGATCCGGTACGTCTGCCGCACCTCCGGATCCGGGTAGGCGCTCATCTGCATGGGGACGTTGCAGACATTCATCAGTCCGATGCGGTTGAGACGGGGCCGGTTCTTCCCCTCGTCGGCGTTTTTCTTCACCAGCCGGCCGAGGGCATGGCGGGCGTACCGTTCTCCGAACAGGTGCTTGGTCATCGTCGCGCCGGACGGACCGGACACCGGAGCGCCGAAGCGCAGCTCCTGCACGTGCGGCGATTCGAGAATGAAGATGAGATCGGAGGAGGGCAGGAGGATGTCGGGGACCTCGTAGGACACCGACAGCTCGGACAGCACTCGGCGAAACATGTCAGCCGCGCTCATCAAAACACCCCCGTCCCCATTGTATCAGGCGGGGACAGGGGTGGGCAGGGTCAGGCACCGACAATCCACAGGATCACCCGCGAGAGCAGGGCGGCGAGAAGCCCGCTGATGGGGATGGTCAGCACCCACGCGATCACGATGTTCAGCGCGACGCCCCATTTGACCTGCCGGAACCGCTTGGCGGCGCCGGTGCCCATGATGGCCGAGGAGATCACGTGCGTGGAGGACACCGGCAGCTTCATGAGGGTCGCGGTCAGGATGACGGTCGCCGACGTCAGGTCGGACGCAAACCCGTTGATGGGTTCCAGCTTGATGATTTTGGACCCGACCGTCTTGATGATCCGCCAGCCGCCGCTCGCCGTGCCGGCCGCCATCGCGATGGCGCACAACACCTTGACCCACACCGGGATGTGCATGTCGTTCTGAAAACCGCCGGCGATGAGCGCAAAGGTGATGATGCCCATGGTCTTCTGCGCGTCATTGGTGCCGTGTGTGAACGCCTGAAAGGCCGCCGAAAAGATCTGCAGGAAGCGGAAGCCCCGATTGACCTTGTGCGGGGAGGTGTTACCGAACAACAGCCGCAGGATCCACATCAGGATATAACCGAGCACCAGCGCGCTGATGGGCGAGATGATCAGGGCTTCGACGATGGACGCGAACCCGGAGGCGTTGACGGCGTGCCATCCGGCCGCCCCGATGACCGCGCCCGTCAGGCCCCCGATGAGCGCGTGCGAGGACGAACTGGGAATCCCGAAATACCACGTGAACAGGTTCCAGCTGATGGCCGCGATGAGGGCCGCGAGCACGATCCACATCCCGTGCGCAATGTGCAGGGGATCCGCGATTTTCCCGCCGATGGTCTTGGCGACGCCGGTGAACGTCAGGGCGCCGATCAGGTTGAGCGCTCCGGCCATCAGGACGGCCCGCCGCGGTGAGAGCGCCCGCGTGGAGACGGTGGTGGCGATGGCGTTGGCGGTGTCGTGAAACCCGTTGGTGTAGTCGAACGCCAGCGCCAAGAGGACGATGACGACAATCAGGGTGATCATGCATCCACCTTCTTCACGCGTTCTTCACGGTGATGGAGTCGAGGACATCCGCCACGTCCTGGCACCGGTCCGTGACGCTCTCGAGCGTCTCGTAGATCTCCTTGAACTTGATCACGTCGAGGACGTCGTACCGGCCCTTGCCGAACAAATCGCGCAGCGCGTTGCGCAGGACCGCGTCTCCCGCCTTCTCGAGCTGGTTGATTTTCATCGTGTACTCGCGCAGGTCCTTCAGCCGGCGCTGGAAGAGGCGATCCATCGCGCCGCGGATCTCCTGCACACTCTGGAGGATGTTCTGCGCAAACTCGTGCATCACCGGCGTCGCCTCGGTGATCTGGTAGACACCGAACCGCACGGCGCACGCCTCCAACCCGTCCACGATGTCGTCCATCGACACCGCCAGCTCGAGGAAGTCCTCGCGCTCCAGAGGCGTGATGTAGGTGGCGTTGAGGAGTGTGACCAAGCCGCTCGTCAACTCGTCTCCCCGGTGTTCGTAATCCTTCAACCGCGCCATGAACTCATCGAGCTGGCGCAGATCCCTCAGGCCGCTCTCGAAATACGACGCGGTCTCCTGAAGGTTTTCGGCAATGTCGACGAGGAACCGGAACAGCTGCTCGCTGCGTTTGGGCACTGTGTCATCCTCCTTGGTGCGGGCGTTGGTTTTGCCGCGGACTGGCGAACGGCGCAAACCGCCCTGGTGTCCATCATAGCGCACGCATGTAAAGGCGATGTGGACGCTGTGTTAAGGTTTTGTAAAGCCGGTGGGACTTATCCGACGCAAGCGGGCCGCGATGGGGGCGTGGAGACTGCGGCGGGATGTGATACATTCGGGACGGAGGACAAACCCGTGGACCCGGGCGCCCTTGCGGCGCAGGGTTCCAGGGGATGCCGGGGAGGGTGCGAATGACCGCCAGAGTGCTCGTGGTGGACGACGAGGCGGCGATTGTTCAGTTGGTGTCGTACAACCTGCGGCAGGCCGGGTTCTCGGTGTGGACAGCCGATAACGGGCCGGACGCGTTGCGCCAGGTCGCTGAGGTGGACCCGGACCTGGTCGTGCTGGACTGGATGTTGCCTGGAATGGACGGAATGGAGGTGTGCCGGCGCCTGAGATCGCAGGGGGAGCGCCCCGGCATCATCATGTTGACCGCGCGGGACGACGAGATCGATCGCGTCGTCGGACTCGAGCTGGGTGCGGACGACTACGTCACGAAGCCCTTCTCTCCACGCGAGCTGGTCGCGCGCGTCAAGGCGGTGCTGCGCCGGGCGCCGGCGCGTGACGCGGGCGCAAGCGGGGACGCGGGCGTCCATCGGGTCGGGACGCTGTCGATTCACGAGCGGGAACGGGAGGTGTACGTGGGGGACCGGCGGGTGGAGTTGACCGCGCGGGAGTTCGATCTGCTGCTGTACCTCGCGCGCCACGCCGGCCAGGCCCTGACGCGCGAACAGCTCCTGACCGAGGTGTGGGGATACGAGTACACGGGCGATTCCCGCATCGTCGACGTGCACGTGTCGCACCTGCGCGAGAAATTGGAGGAGGATCCCCGCCATCCCCGGCGCATCCTGACCGTGCGCGGGGTCGGGTACAAGCTGGCGGGGCGGTCCGAGTGACGCGCGCCGCCGGAGGGGTGCGCACGCGCGCCACCGTCCTGGTCGCGGGAGCGGCCGCGGGGGTGCTGCTCGTCGTCAGCCTGTGGACCCTGTGTTTTCTGGAACGGGAGCAGCGGGCGGGGGACGAGGCGGCCCTCTCGGCGTCCTGTCGCGGCCTCGCCGCGTCGCTTAACCATAGCGACCCCGCCCGCTGGCCCGCTCGGGTGGCCGCCTGGCCCGGGCCGCCGGGGATGCCGGTCACCGTCGCGCTGTACGACGCCACGGGCCGCCGATGGATCACGTCCATGCCCGCGCCACAAAAGGAAAAGAGCGGTTCGAGCGCGCCAGAGGTGGGCACGATGGTCGTATCCGATGCGGGGGCGGCGGATTGGCGTGAGGGGGCGGCGAACCGCGATGCGGGCTCGGCGGACAGTGGATCGGACGCGCAGCGCACCCTGGTGCGAACGGCGCTGTCCGGGCGCGAGGCGATGGAGCTCGTGCGCAGCGTTCAGGACGGGGGGCCGGCCTGGGCGGTGGCCGAACCGGTGCTGGGTGCGGGGGAGCGCGTGGCGGGTGCGCTGGTGATGACGTTGCCCATGGCGCCAAGGGCGCGCGCGCTGATGTGGACGTGGGCGATGTACGGAGCCGGCGTGTTCGCCGTCTGGCTGGCGGTGACCGCCGCCGTGTACGGGGCGGCGCGGCGGTTGCGGGATCGACTGCGTCGGCTCACTCAGGCGGCGGAAGAGGGATGGCCGAGCGCCGTCGGGCCGGGTATGCGGGATGCCGGGGATGAGTGGGCGGCGCTGGCTCGGGCGGTGGAGCGGCTGGGTGAGCGGGTGAGGGAGCAGCGCGCTCGCCTGCACCGGGAGCAGGTCACGCTCGCCAGCGTCATCGAGCACATGACGGCGGGGGTCATGGTGGTGGACCGCGCGGGGCGCGTGCTGATTGCCAATCGGCCGGCGGTGCGATTGCTGACGGGAAGGGACGGGCCTGTGAAGGGGCGGCTGCACGCCGACGTGCTCACGGACGGGCGGCTGGCTCGGGCGGTGGATCACGCCCTGGCCACGGGCGAGGGCGACCGCATGGAGGTGGCGGGTGGCGCGGGCCGGGACCTCCGGACGGACGTGGCGGACGTGGCGCTCAGCCCGCTTTTGGGCGAGCGGGGCACCGTCGAGGCGGTGGTGTTGGTGGCGCACGACGTCACGTCCTGGCGGCGGGTGGAGCGCATGCGCAGCGAGTTCGTCGCCAATGTCTCCCACGAGCTGCGCACGCCGATGACGGCCATCCAGGGGTTCACGGAGACCCTCCTCGACGGCGCCCTGGACGATCCCCATGTGGCCCGGGAGTTTCTCACGGTGATCCACGACGAGGCGGTCCGCCTGAACCACCTGGTGCGCGACCTTTTGGACCTGTCGAAGATGGAGTCCGGGCACACCGTACTCAAATTTGAGCGGGCGGACGTCGCGCAGATTGCGCGGGCGAGCGCCGACGGGCTGCGCTGGACGGCGGAGCGGGGCGGGGTGGCCCTGGCGGTGGACCTGCCGGAGGCGGTCATGGCGGAGGTGGCGCCGGATCGGATCCGGCAGGTGATGGACAACCTGATTGCCAACGCCGTCGCGTACACCCCATCGGGCGGGTCGGTGCGCGTGACCGCCCGGGCCGAGGGCGAGTGGGCGGTGATGTGCGTGGAGGACACCGGCATTGGCATCCCACCGGAGGATCTGCCGCGCATCTTCGAGCGGTTCTACCGCGTGGACAAAGCGCGTGACCGGAGATCCGGGGGGACGGGGTTGGGGTTGGCCATCGCCAAACACATCGTGGAGGCGCACGGTGGGCGCATTGAGGTCGAGAGCGAGGTGGGCCGCGGCAGCTGGTTCACGGTCCGGTTGCCCGTCCGCCGGGCGGACGGCAGGCCCGCCTGAGGGCCATTGCATGAGCCCGTGGAAAGCGCCGGCCGGTTTGGGCGGATGCCTGGGGACACGACGCCAGCCGACGGCCCGGCTCATCCGAGGGCGGGGCGTGACCGATCCGTGAACATCGTCCGGGCGGTGCCCGCCCGGCGTGGCGAAGCGCGCCAATTTTCGTTACACTGGGGACGAATGCGCGTCGAGAGGAGATGGCGATGGACTTCGACGTCCAGAGTTTGCT
>NZ_JAIMAV010000095.1 GCF_023511815.1 Alicyclobacillus sp. | reverse complement strand
TGGGCCGGCCGAAGATCCGCCTTCTCGCCGAGCCCGACCCATTCCAAGGCGTCCTTGACGCGCCGCCGGATGTACTTCTTCGGCGTCCCGATGACCTCCAGCGCGAACGCCACGTTCTCCGCGGCGGTCAGATTCGGTAGCAGCTTGTAGTCCTGGAACACCACTCCGATATGGCGGCGCAGCAACGGCACCTTGCGGTCCTTCAACCGTTCGACGTTGAATCCGTTGACGAACAGGTGTCCCTTGGTGGGACGTTCCTCGCGGTACATCAACTTGATGAAAGTCGATTTGCCCGCCCCGCTCGGGCCCACCACGTACACGAACTCGCCCTTGGCGATGCGGACCGAGATCCCGTTGAGTGCCCACGTCCCGTTGGGGTACTGTTTCCAGACGTCCTGCATTTCGATCATCGAGGCCGGCACTCCTTCAAAAGGTTCTCCCAGACACGCGAAAAACGTCGAAGCGAGTCTCCGAAGGTCTTCGACGTCTTTCGGCAAAATCCTGTTGATGATTTTATGGCGGATCCTTCCGCTCACTGGGAGGAACCGTGCAACACCCCGAGGATCTCAATCACCGCCGGACCCAACAGGACGATGAACAGTGCGGGAAAGACAAACAGCACCAGCGGGAACAACATCTTCACCGGAGCCTTCTGGGCCCGTTCCTCCGCCTCCATCCGCCGCCGTTGCCGCACCTCCGCCGCCTGAACCCGCAGCACCCCCGCCAATCCGGTCCCCAACCGCTCCGCCTGCACCACCGCGACGACAAAGGTGCCAAGAGCCGCCACCCCCGTGCGGTCGGCCATCCGTTGCAGTGCGGCCGCGCGCGGACTCCCGAGCCGGACCTCCTGGAGGACGCGCCCAAACTCCTCGGCCAGCGGCCCCCGCATGCGTTCGGCGACGCGTGCCAGCGCTTGATCGAATCCCAGCCCCGCCTCGACGCTCACCGTGAGGAGATCGAGCGCGCTCGGAAGCATCCGCAACAGGTCCGTCTGCCGCCTGGCAATCCGGCGGGACAACCAAAATTCGGGCCCGATCCAGGAGAGTGCGGCGACCGCCGCGAACAGCGTGAGTCCGGGCGCGCCGCCTCTCCACACGCCCATACACGCCCCCACCGTCCCGCCGATGCCGGCGAGGAGCAGGCGGAGCCCCCACCACTCGGGGGGTGCCAGTCCACCCGGTGCCCCGGCCCTGTCCCACCGCTCCCCCAGCGCATGCGCGGATGGTGGCCGCCACCGAGCCGCAATGCGGCCGGCCCATCGACGGAGACGGGATGGGCGACCGGCGCCCTGTGCGGTCGACGCGCCGGGTGCGGGTCGTCCCGCGGCCAACCTCAGCCGCTCGCGGTGCGCATGGTCCCGGACCGCCCAGGCACGCAGCACGAGGTAGAACCACAGGGCGGTTGTGCCGAACACCAGTGCCGTCGTCACGCGTTTCACCTCCGTCAGAGATTCACCGCGACAATCCTCCGGATCACGATGAACCCGAGCGCCTGTCCCGCCACCGCCAGGGCCAGCAGGCCTCTGCCGGTCGGCGTTGTCCACAGGACCCGCAGATACCCGGGATTGAGGGAGAACAGAAGGAGCGCGACGGCGGTCGGCAGCACCATGAAGATGGTCGCCGACAGGCGGCCCTGGCTGGTCAGCGCCCGCACCTCCCGGCGCAGGCGAATGCGGTCGCGCACGGTCTCGGCGATGCGGTCCAGCACTTCGGCGAGATTCCCGCCGACCTGCCGCTGAATGAGCACCGCGGTGACGACCAGATCAAAATCCTCGCTGCCGATGCGCTCGCCCACCGCGCGAAGCGCCTCCTCCAGGCTGATGCCGAGGGCCATCTCCGCCTCCATCCGCCGCAGCTCCTGCGCCACGGGGCCCGACAGGTCACGCGCGGCCAGATGCAGGGCCTGTGCGAACGAGTGGCCCGCACGCAGCGCCCCGGACAGGGTCATCAGGAGATCACACAGGGTCTCGTCCAACGGGTCGCGACGACGCCGATGCGCGAATGGCCTTCCCGCCCGCCGCGCGGCGGACGCCAACACCGTCCGGATGGCCCTGACCGGCCCCCCTGGCCCACCGGCACCCCCGCTCCCCGATGCGACCCTGCCCGGGGAGGCGACAAGATCCCATCGGCGGGCGTTCGCCAAACGGGCCATCCGCGCGCGCACGCGAATCCACGGCAGCAGCGCACGGCACAGAACGGTCCCGAACACCACCCAGGCGGTGGCGAAAACGAACAAGAGGGCGGTCACCATCGTGCACCATCCGGCTGGAACCACCCGTGTTCCACCGGAATCCCCTGGTCCAGCAACCGTTGGACAAACGCCGGCACGACACCGGTGGGCCGGTGCACACCGGTCACCCGCCCCTCGGCATCGCGGCCCGTTTCCACAAATTCGAACAGGTCCTGGACGACCACACTGTCCCCCTCCATCCCGAGAACCTCCGTGATGCGCACCACCCTCCGCGTGCCATCTCGAAGCCGGGCCTGTTGGACGATGACATCCACAGCCGACGCAATCTGCTCACGGATGGCGCGCAGGGGCAGGTCCATGCCCGCCATGAGCACCATCACCTCCAACCGGCGCAGGCAGTCCCTGGGCGAATTGGCGTGCGCCGTGGTCAGGGATCCGTCGTGTCCCGTGTTCATCGCCTGCAGCATGTCGAGCGCCTCTCCGCCGCGCACCTCGCCGACCACGATGCGATCCGGGCGCATGCGCAGGCTGTTGCGCACCAGGTCGCGGATCGTCACCGCGCCTTTGCCCTCCGCGTTGGGCGGCCGGGTCTCAAGCGTGACGACGTGCTCCTGCCGGAGTTGCAGCTCTGCCGCGTCCTCGATGGTGATCACGCGCTTCCCGTCCGGAATGAACGAGGACAGCACATTCAACGTCGTCGACTTGCCACTTCCCGTCCCGCCCGACACGACGATGTTCATCCGTCCGGCGACGCACGCCCGCAGGAACGCGGCCATCGGTTCGGACAGCGTTCCGAGCCGGATGAGATCCTCGACCTGGAACGGGTCCCGGGCAAACTTCCTTATGGTCAGTGTCGGACCGTGCACCGCCAACGGCGGGATGATGGCATTCACACGCGAGCCGTCCGGGAGCCTCGCGTCAACCATCGGTGAGGCTTCGTCAATCCGCCGGCCCAACGGGGCCACCATTTTGTCGATCACGCGCATCACGTGCGCATCGTCCAAAAACCTGACGGGTGTCTTCTGGAGCCGGCCGCGCCGCTCCACATAGACCTGATTCGGCCCGTTGACCATGATCTCCGAGACGTCCGGATCGCGAAGCAGAGCGTCAATCGGACCGTAGCCCCGGGCTTCGGCCAACAGTTCCTCCATCATCCGATCCCGCTCGTACCTGGACAACGGCAGCTGCGCCTCCTCGACGACGCGGCGCACCAACGGATCCAGGTCTTTGTCCGCGGCGTCCCCCGCGAACGCCTGCCGCACCAACTCCCGATGCAGGTCGAGTTTCCACGTGACAAACGGATCCACCGGAGGGTCGTCACCGGATGGCGACACCTGGGGGGACGGAGCCGGTTGGCGCGTCGTCGGCCTGCCCCCGGATGGAGGCGGATCGCAAGAGGCCGGTTTGCCCGGACGCGCTTCCGAGCGGCGCGCCCGCTCCATTTCCAAACGCCGCAGCAGGGACAACGCCAACACCTCCCGTCCGTACAACGTCAGCGCCCCGGCATCAGCCGGCGCAACGGATTGCGGCGGGACAGCCGCTCCCCTCGCTCGTCCTCCATGCGCGCCGTCAGCAGGTAGACCTGGCGCGCCAACCGGCCCTGCGGGTCGCGCAGGACAAACGGCGTTCCTTCGTTGATGCTCGCCGTCACCTCCGCCGGGTCATCGGCCAGTTCCCACCACACGTCCGCCTGCAGCACCTTGGCGACATCCCGCATCTTCAAGCCGCTTCTCGGTTGAACCCGGTTGACCAGATGGCGCACCTGCGCCGTGTCGTAGCCCAGTTCCGCGACCAACTCCCGCAGCAGACGGTTGTTCTTCAACACCGCCAGGTTGAGGGTGCTGACCATGTACCAGTCGTCGCACACCTCCAGCAGGGTGAAGAACACGTCGGAGAGGCCGGGGGGCGTATCGGCCAGGACGAAATCGAAGCGCCGGCGCAGAGACTGGATGATGGCACGGACATGCCCGGATTGGACGTACTCCCCTTCCTCCGGGCGTTTGGGGGCGGCCAGAAGGTACACCCCGCTCGCATGCGGGACGAGATACCTCGACAACACGTCGGGATCGATCTCGCCCGATTCCCGGGCCAGATCGGCCAGCGTGCGGAGCGGTTCCAGGTTGAGGAACAGCGCCGCGTCGCCAAACGACAGATCGAAATCGACAATCACCACCGACTTCCCCTGCCGCGCCAGCGCGACCGCGGTGTTGACCACCAGGGTGGTCTTGCCGACTCCCCCCTTTGCGGAGCTGAACACCACCGCCCTCGGCCGGTGAGCCGCCCGCTGTTCGAGCACCGCAACCGTCTGCCGGACGTGGCGATCCCGCTCCGTCTCACACACGGACCGAATCGTCTGGAGAAGCGTCTGCCCCGTCACCGGTTTGAACAGGTAGTCGCGGGCCCCCGCGCGCATGGAACGGCGGACGTACTCGACGTCGTTTTGCACGGACAGGATGATCACGGCGCATCCCGGGTACTCCCGGCCAATCCGCTCGGTCGCTTCCACACCGTCCATCTCGGGCATGTGGATGTCCATCAGGACCACATCCACCGGCAACACCGCCAGGCGCTTCAGGGCTTCGAGTCCGCTGTCCGCCTCCGCGACGATCCGGACGTCATCCGCCCCTTCCAGCAACATGCGGATGGATAGCCGCATCTCCGCCGAGTCGTCCACAATCATCACCGAAATCGGCCTCGTCACCGGCTCACCCCCCCTGAGACACCGATCCTTCGCGTCCCGCGTCGGCGCCCGTGTCCGAGGGCCCGCGCAGAACCAGGTGCAGCTTGCCGAACGTCCTCGCGTACTCCAGTTGCTCCGCCTGGCTCGGCGTCACCGCGAGCGTCAACGTGTCCGCGCGCGTGGATCCACCGGTTCCAGCGTCACCGCCGGCGGTCTCGTTCCCAGCCGGCTTCGCCGGTGGAACGTGGTCGGCATAAAGCACCAGGACATCCGTCAACACGGTCTGCACCTTCGGTCCCCCGTGCGCCGCGTCCGCGTAGGCCACCAGGACATCCACCCGGTCGCCCGGAGAGATCAGGTGATCCACGCCCGTCACCGGATCGTCCGCAATGGTGAAGGCGCGGTATCCGGCCGGGATGGACAGGGGAAATGCGGCGGGAGCGCTGTCCGGTGTCACCATCCCCTGGACCACCTGCTGCCCCGGAAACCACCGGGTGGCGGCGTACCGGCCCACGACGTCGGTCAGACGGGTCAGGGCCCCTTGGGCGATCCCGCTGACCGACACCTGCCGAAGCGCCACCGCGGCGCCGTCAATCAGCTGGTGCGGCGCGACCTCCTTGACGACCACCACCACCGCCCGCGTGGGCTCGGCGTGCAGGGAACGGCGCCACGCTTCCATCTGGTTGCGGACGACCAGCGTGGTCACGACGGCCAACACAAGGGCCAGGCTCCACAGAACCATCGCGGCCCGTCTTCCCATACGCTCCCTCCTACTCCGTGAGACGGACGGTGTAGACCCCGTCGTCGAAAACCGCAGGTCCCGCCTCCCCCGGCCGAATCAGGCGAAGGAAGCGGCCGGCAATCCGCTGGTGCCCCCCGTCATCGACGAGCCCCTCAAGCCAGAACGCGGCGAACCCGACAATGGTGATCGGCTTCTTTCCGTCGACGTCCAGGCTGTCGACGACCGGCAGGTACATCACGCGGTGGCAATCGGACCGAACGGTCTCGAAGCTTGCGCAGCTCGCGTCATCCGCGTCAGCCGCCATGCGCAGGTCGATGGCCTGTGCCACCGGGCCCGTCATCCGTCCCGGTTCCGTTGGAACCTGTTCCCCGACCCACAGCGGGAACGGGTATCCCTCCGCCAGGTCCGCCTCCAGACCGCGAGCGCCTCGGCCCGAGAAGTCCAGGAACCCGTAGTTCCCGGATTGCCCGTCGCCCGCGTCATCGGTCAGGTAGACCCGCTGGCCGTAGGTGAACGTCTGTTGCGGAACCGCCAGCGGCACCATGCCCGTCCCTCGCTCGAGCGGCGCCAACACGGCCGACGCCTCGACCACAATGGACGCCTGCTCCTCTCCAAAAATCCGCGCGAACCACAGGGGCACCCGGATCCGTCCGGTCACCCGCACCCGGCCGGCGCCGGCATCCGCCGTGGCGGTGTAATCGGCGAGGGCGTCGTTGCGCCGCGCCATCGCCACCGCTGTGTCCACCGCCACGTCCGCACCCGTCAGGAGCGCCTGCGCACCCGCCAGCGCGCCCGCGTCCGCCCCCTGCTGGGCCCGTTGCTTCGCGACGTACACGGCCCCCGCGTCCACCACCAGCGCCGCGAATCCAAACAGCACCACCAACATCAGCGCGAAGGCCGCCAGCACCTGGCCCCTCTCGCCGCAAGGCCGTCCCATCGTTCATTCCACCCGCATCACGGCGTCGGCCTGAAGCCGGAAAGCGGGTCCCAGAATCGCGCCGAACAGCGGATCGAACAGGGAGACGGAACCGGAGACGGACACCTCCACCTCGTCTCCGGCATGCCGCGGCGGCGGGGGCGCAACCGCCCACTGGACATCGCCGGCCAGCGTCGCATCCCGTTGCACCACCTGTCCGACCGCTTCATCATCGGCGCCGACGCTGGCCGCCCGCACGGCGTCACGGGCCGCGTGATTCAAGGCCAACTGGGCGGCGAGGATCCGCCCAAAGTCGACGATCCCGAGCAGGAAGAGGGCAAACAGGGGCACAATCAACGCGAACTCGAGCATCGCTTGCGCGGATTCACCGTCCCGCCCTCGAGCCAACCCCGCCACCCCCGGGATGAAAAAATGTCCTACCCATGTGCCGAGCCACAGGTAGGACGCGTGTTCAAATGAAATCAACCCGCATGATTGCTGATGCTGTTGGTCACGCCGCCAAAAAGGCCCTGCAGGCCGCCGCCCATGGAGGACAGGACCCCAATTACCACCACCGCCACCAGCGCGATGATCAGCCCATACTCCACCAGGCTCTGCCCCTCGTCTTTGCGCAAAAACCGCCCGAACGCCACCAGCCACCTGTTCATCTTTCCACCCTCCCCGAGGATTTTCCCCGGGCCGCCAATCGGGGGAGGCGTGTCCATCCGCTCCCAGATCAGCAGCCTGGCGATCCTAGCCGGATTCACGGCCGTAGACCCATGGCTTTGCGTCCCTCGATTTCTCGAGGTTTGCCTTTGTTGATCTGTGTCGATTAAGGTCTGAATTCATCATACAGGGGCTTGTCCGCGGGAAACAGGGCACTTTGTCCCGCCCGCGGAGGGACTTTTGTCCCACGGGAGATGCCGGACGAGGGATGGAGACTCGGCGGGTGCCCCGTGTGCACCCGCAAGACCGGTTGCCGAACCGGTGCCGGATATGTCTCACCGCAGCTGCGCGTTTCCGGTGCGGATGGCCCACAGGACCGCCTGGGTGCGGTCGTTCATGCCGATTTTGGCGAACAGCGCCGACCACATGTTGCGAATCGTCTTCTCCGCCAGACCGAGCACGTCCGCAATCTGGGTGTTGTTCAGGCCGTCCGCCGCCAGTTGCAACAGCATGCGATCCCGCTCTCCCAACTCCACCTGGACGTCCCACTCCCGCATCGGATACAGCGGTTTGCGCAGCTCCGCGAGCACCATGGGCGTGACGTGCGGCTGCAGGTACGACCGGCCCTGAACGACCTCGTGGAGGGCGCGCAGAAGGCCCTCCTCCGTCACGGACTGCAGGAGGTATCCGTTTGCGCCCGTCCGCAGCGCGCGCACGACGTCCCCCTCGGTGGCCCGAAGATAGAGCAGGAACAGGATGCGCAGCTCAGGATCAATCTTGCGCAGGCGGCTGAAGTAGGTTCGGTAGGATTCGGCCGCGGGATCGAAATCCAGCATAAGCACGTTCACCTGGCCGGGCCGGGGCCTCTCGAGCCGGGAGAGCACGTCGTCCGGGTACATGAATGACCCGGCGTATTCGTAGCCAGGCTGGGTTTCCACGAGGAACTGCACCCCGCGTTGAAGCAGGGGTTGCGCCATCAGGGTGTAGACACGAACGATGGACATTGCCTTGGTCCTTCCGCACAGGGTTCGAGCACGTGGGCCCGTCCACACGGCGGCAGGACGGGCGCCAGACTGTTCATAAAATGAGTTCGCTGCGCCAACGGCCGGTGTGTCCGTCTCCCCCGCGATTTTCTCGAATCCAATCACACCGAACCGAATCCGCCATCCAAAGGGCCGCTCCTCGACTTCTCCACCTCCCGCCAGGTCAGCCGTTCACCGGGACGCAGTCCCAACGCCGCCGCCGTCCCGGCCGCACACTCCAGCACCGCCTGGGCGCGGTCCACATACGGGGAGAACGTCCACGGTTTCATGCATGGCAGGACGCGGAGGATGCGGCCCTGGTCGTCCAGAAACAGCACATCAATCGGCGTCCTCATGAAACAGCAGTGAACCGCCCGGCAGCGGGGGATCCACAGCCCCTCTCCGGGATGAAGGTGTTGCTTGCCCATGAGACCCATCAGGCGCTGCCAGAAGGTCCGCGCGACGCGGACGTCGTCGAGGATGACCTCGCCCGACGCCCGCATCACCCAGACGCGCGCCTCAGCCACGGGCGGGTCCGCCGCCCGATCCGGTGGGTCCACTCCCCGGACCGGCACCGGGTCCGGCGAGCCCCGTTGCGCCACCCGGCCCGCCCGCGGGCCCGGATGCCCGCGCCGCCTTGGCGGCCGCGTCGCCTTCCCCCTGCACCTGGAAGGCCGTCTTCAGGGAGGCCAGCGCACCGAGCACGCCGACGGCCTCCGACGGGACGATGAGGGTCGTCGCCTGACCGTTGGCCACCCCCTGCAACGCCTCGAAGGATTGGTAGGTCAGCACGTTCGGATCCAGCTGGGCCGCGCGCAGCATCTCGATCCGGTTTTTCTCCGCCTCCGCCACCATGCGGATGGCGGCCGCCCGGCCCTCGGCCTCCAGTTGCTGCGCCTGCCGCAGACCCTCGGCCTGTCGGATCTTCGACTCCCGCTCGCCTTCGGCAATCAGGATCAGGCTCTGCTTTTCGCCCTCCGCCTTCAGGATGGCGGCCTGCCGCTCCCCCTCCGCCTGCAGGATGCTGGCGCGCTTCTCGCGCTCGGCCTTCATCTGCTTCTCCATCGCGTCCTGGATCTCTTTGGGCGGCTTGATGTCGACAATCTCCACGCGGTCGATGCGCACGCCCCAGGACTCCGTGACCTCGTCGAGCGCCGATCGCAGCGCCAGGCTGATCTTGTCGCGGCCGGCCAGCGTCTCGTCGAGCTCCATGTGGCCGACCACCTGGCGGATGTTGGCGGCCGTGATGTTCTGGATGCCCTGCACCACGTTGGCGATGTTGTAGGTGGCCATCTTCGGATCCGTGACCGTGTAGAAGAACACCGTGTCAATCTGAATCTGCACGTTGTCCTTCGTGATCACCATCTGCGGCGGGACCACCACCTGCTGCGTGCGCAGGTCAATCACCCGGACCACCCGGTCGATGAACGGGATGATCAGGTTCACACCGGGATGAAGCGTGGCCTGGTACTTGCCGAGCCGCTCCACAATGGCCACCCGCTGCTGAGGGATGATGCGGATGCCGCGCAGAATGACCAGGACGACCAGAATGACCAGGACGACGACGACAATCGTTCCAACCATCGCTACTCCTCCTCTGCCGGTTCAACGGTGAGGACCGTGGCGGTGGCGTCCCGCACCACGATCGCCTGCCCCCTCCGCAGGGGATGATCCGATCTCGCGCTCCACAGCTCCCCCTGCACCCGCACGGTGGCGAACGCCCCCGGCTGGGCCTCCTCCACCACCACGCCGCGCTTGTGGATCATCGTCTCGCGCCGCTCCGGATACGTCCTGCGCTGACGCCACCGGCGCACCAGCGGCCGCGTGGCCACAAGAAGCACCGTGCTCACGATGGCGAACAGCAAAAGCTGCCCCCACACACTTCCGATGAGCGGCGAGAGGACGGCCGTGATGAACGCGCCGATGGCGATCCACAACAGCACGAACGTGAACGTCGCGACCTCGACAATGCCGATGGCGAACGCGACCACCAACCAGATCCACCAGGCCACGCCATCTCCTCCTCGCTTCGCGGACCTCGACGGGGCCCCGTCACCCTGATCTTCGCACAAATTTACCAGCCACGCGAGGATCTCCGCGCAACGCCCCGGCAGA
>NZ_JAIMAV010000094.1 GCF_023511815.1 Alicyclobacillus sp. | reverse complement strand
GGCGGCCGGATGCGAATCGAGAGCGAGCCCGGCGCCGGCACTCGTGTCGCGGTGAGCCTGCCGGCGGCCGCCGACGGGCAGGGGCCCCCGGGAATGTGGGCGGCCGTGGAGGGGGCCGTCGCGGCCGCGCGGATGTCCGAGACGGTGCAGACGACGGGGATCCCACCAACAATGGAACTTCCGCAAAGCCTTGGCATGTTGCGGCCCCAGGATGCCGCCTCAAAGTCGGCGCGCGAGGACGTGCTCGGGCAGCCAGGACCGCAACCGGCCCAGTAGCATCGCGACGCCGCAACCGGCCAGCAGGGCGAAGGTGGGCATGAACGGATACCGGAAACGGTCCCAGGCCGGGAAGGCGATGAAGACCAGCGTGTTGTAGAGGATGTACGTGAAGGGCAACAGCAGCGTGCGCCACGCCCGAAACCGGTGCTTCACGAGCCCGACGAGGCCAATCACACACAGCAGCATGAAGACCCGATAGCCCCAATCGGAGATCAGATTCCACGCCCACACCACGCCGCCGTCGTGGGAAACCATGTGAAACGTGTACCAGACGGCGTTGACGTCATCCTTGTACAGGTCGATGATCTTGCGCGCACCGTGATACAGCCAGATGACCGGATGCTCGGTGATGAACTGCATCGCCGCCCGCTTGCCGATCTGATCCTGCAGCACCTCGTCGCCGTGCGCGGCCAGCAGGGGATTCTCCCACGGGAGCCAGCTCCAGTAGTACCCGCCGTCAATCTTGGTTCCCTGCCACAGGTTGACCCCGCCGTTGGTCGACACCAGGATGAGGTGACCCATTCGGAGGAGGTTGCGCAGGGTCAACGGCGCGATGGCCACCCCCATCGCGGCGCCGGTGACGAGCATCCGCCAGGCGGCCCCGCGCCAGGAGCGGCGCGCGATCCACCGTTCATAGACGAACAGCGCGAACGGGAACAGAAGCGGGATGGGGCGCACCACCGACGCGGCCCCGAGCGCAAGCCCGGATGCCGCCACGAAGACCGCCGCCCGTCGCCCCCGGGCCCGCCCACTGCGCAGGTACAAAACCATCCACAGCATCAGGAGGGCCGTGAACAGTTCCTCCGATCCGAGCACCGAGTTCCACAGCACCTGGCTGGGCAACAGCGAATACGCGAGGGCGCACGCGGCCGCGATGCGCTGCGACGAGAAGACCCGCAGCGCCAGAAGGTACGTCAGAACGACAATCGCGATGCTCAACAGCGCGTTGGTGGCCATTCCGACCATGACGTGGGGCCCCGTCACCCGCAGGATGAGGGAGAGGAACAGCGGCCAGCCGATGGGCCAGTACGCGGTGTAGTGCCCGTTCCACACATATCCCTTTCCCTCCGCCAGCTCGACCGCGCGGGTGAAGTACCAGTCAAAGTCGGCGTACTGCGGCGGGTGCATGTACAGGATCCAACCCGCTCGCAGAAGGGCGTTGAAGAGCACCACCGCCCCGAGCACGCGCAGGTCGGCGCGCACCGGGGCGGCCGTCGGGCCGTCGGCATGCGACGGATGCCATCGCGGCATCGCCATCACTCCTTGTCGGGGGATCCCCGGCGGAAGGCCGGGAGATTGCGTTGACCCATCGACGTTGCCCCGGTAAGAGGCGGCATCCCGGGGGCGAATCCATGTGCGCGGGTCACTCGTGGGTGATGCGGACGGACCGGCGCCGCAGGGTGTGCCCCTCTGTATCCGGTGGCGTCCAGGTCCAGCGGTTGTTGGCGGTGAACGTCCAGCCCGTCGCGACGACAATCCCGGTCCACTGGCCGAGCAGAGGCGGCCAGTGAAGCCACAGAAACAGTTGCACGAACAGCGCGGTGACGGCGATCCCGCTGGCGGACACGAGGGCGAACAGCGGTCCCTGCAGGACGCGCCGCCAGCGCACCGGGTGCGCGTGGGCGCGCCAGGTGACGCGGTCGTTCCACAGGAAGTTGTGAGCCATCGCGACCAACGATGCGACCACCGAGGCCAGCGTCGCGTGCAGGTGGAGGCCGTACAGCAAGGCGCTCATCACCGCGGTGTTGACGATCACGCCGAGCGCACCGACCATGCAGTACACGTAAAATCGCCGGTCCTCGGGACTGCTCCACACCAACCGCGCCACATGGCGCAGGTAGTTCCACTGTTCGCGCAGGCTCATCTTGGATTCTCCGGCCTCGCGCGCCTCAAACGCGTACGGGATTTCGTGCACCGTCTCATACCGGCCCTTGACCAGAACCTCCATCAGGATCTTCCAGCCGATGGGGTCAAGGGTCACACCGTCAATCACCTCGCGCCGAAGCCCGAAATAGCCTCCGGTGCAGTCGCTGATCCCGCGCAGACGGCGGACCGCCAGGCGGCCGATGGTCCGGGCGGTCCAGGAGACCCACTTGCGAAACCAGTTCAGGCCGCCGTCGGAACCTCCGGGAACAAACCGGCTCGGAATGACGATGTCGATGCCTTCGCGCAGCCGGCGCAGAATGGCCGGCAACAGCTCGGGCGGGTGTTGAAGGTCGGCGTCCATCACCACGATGAACCGGCCGCGGCTTCGTTCAAATCCTTCCACGACGGCGGTGGCGAGACCCCGCCCGCCCTCGCGGTGCACGAAGTGCACACGCGGATCCGTCGCGGCCAGCTCCGCGAGCACCCGGGGGGTGTCATCACGGCTGTCGTCGATGAACCAGATCTCGTACGGCTCGTCCACATCGGCGAGCGCGCGATGGATGCGATCGGTGATGATGCGCACGTTCTCCCGCTCGTTGAACGTCGGGATGACGATGCTCAGACGCATGGCAAAGGTGCCTCATTTCCACCGTTGTATGGTAAGATCACGTCGATCGCGTCTATTATACCACCGGCGTCGGATGGACCGGCTGGGTTTCACGGGGAGGGGGATGGCTGAGTGAAGCTGGTGCTGTTGTCGGGCGGATCGGGCAAGCGGTTGTGGCCCATGTCGAACGAGAGCCGGTCGAAACAGTTTCTGCGGGTCATCGCCGGCGCGGACGGGCGTCCCGTGTCGATGCTGCAGCGGATGTGGCAGCAGTTGGACGCCGCCGGTCTGCAACAGGATGCGTATGTCTGCGCGTCGAAGGCCCAATGGGAGATCATCTCCGCTCAGATTGGCGAGGTCCCGTTCATCGAGGAACCGGCCCGCCGGGATACGTTCCCGGCCATCGCGCTGGCGTGCACGTATCTGGCCGGACCCGCGGGGGCCCGGCCGGATGACGTCGTCGTCGTGATGCCGGTGGATCACTTCGTGGACGACGCCTATTTCCACGCCATTCGGCGGCTGCCGGACGTTCTCGAGGCGTCGGGGGCGGAGCTGGCGCTGTTGGGGGTGGCGCCGACGGAGCCGACGAGCAAGTTCGGTTACATCCGCGTCCGGCCCGGCGAGTCGGCGCGCGGTTGGCAGTGGGTGGACGCCTTTGAGGAAAAGCCTCCGGCGGCGCGCGCGGCGGAGCTGATCCGCGACGGGGCGCTGTGGAACTGCGGTGTGTTCTGTTTCCGTCTGGGGTATCTGCTCGGCATCCTGGCGGCGCGGGGCGCCCCCACCCAGTACGCACAGATGCGCGAGGAGTTTCACACCCTGCCGAAAAAAAGCTTCGACTACGAGGTGGTGGAGAAGGCGGAATCCATCGTCGTGTCCCGGTACGAGGGCGCGTGGCAAGACCTCGGGACGTGGAACGCCTTATCGGAGCAGATGGAGCACCACTTCGCGGGGCTCGGCCAGGCGGTGGCTTGTGAGAACACCCACGTGGTTAATGAGTTGGGCATCCCGGTGGTGGCCATGGGGCTCCGCGACGCCGTGGTGGTCGCGGCGCCCGACGGCATCCTGGTGACGGACAAAGCCATGTCCTCCGCGTTGAAGGATGTCGTCGGGGCGTTCGAAGGCCGCCCCATGTACGAGGAACGCCGATGGGGCACCGTGCGCGTGCTCGACGTGCAGAAGCTGCCCGACGGGACCGAGGTCGTGGTGCGCGCGGTCGAGATCCTGCCCGGGCAGAACATCAGCTACCAGAAACACCTCCAGCGCAGCGAGGTGTGGACCATCACCGAGGGGGAGGGAGAGGTGGCCCTCGACGACCGCATTCTGCCCGTCGGGCCCGGCGACGTGGTCCGCGTCTACGCCGAACAGTGGCACGCCATCCGCGCCCGCACCCGTCTGCAGCTGATTGAGGTTCAGCGCGGATCGGCGCTGGTCGAGGAGGATATCGTCCGCCGCTACCTGACCTGGGACGAGATCAAACAGCACTGCGGCGCCGGGCTGCGCCCGCACCGATGACCGGGTTGAGCGGATGAGGACCTTCATACAATATTTTCAGCGCGGTTCGGGTAAAATTTTTATCGGATCCGACGGATCGCCAGCAGGAAAATACACAATATCGGAGAATGTAGCACTTCGAAAGTTCGTGCGTGCCCGGTTGAGGGGATGCCGCGCAGCTTTCACGGGGTTCACACCGATCCGGTTCCACCGGCCGGTCGGCATGTCGCCGCCGCTCGCTTCGGACCGACGGTGATGAAGATAACCTTTTTGTGCAGGGAGAAGGGGGCGCACAGATGAAGAAGTTGACGAAGGCCGGCATGGCCACCATGGCCCTGGCCGCGTCGCTGACCATGCTGGTTGCGGGTTGCGGCGGTGGCGGCGGGACGACGGCGAACAATGCGGGCAACGCGGCCACCAACCAGACCGGGGCGGCCGGCGGTCCGCAGGATGGCGGGAGCATCGTGATCGGACAGGCGACGAAGTACGACACCACGTTTATACCTCAGATCCCAAGCGATCTCTATACGCAAAACATCGTCAACTTCGCGTTCGATCCGCTGATGACCATCGACAACAACCTGAACTTTGTGCCCGACCTGATGAAGTCGTACTCCTGGTCGGACGACAAGAAGACCCTGACGGTGAACCTGGACCCGAACGCCAACTGGACGGACGGCAAGCCGGTGACCTCCGATGACGTGCTGTTCACCATGGACGTGCTGGCGTCCAAGGAGTACAACACCACCCTGCAGGGGTCCTATGGCTACCTGGTCTCGCTGGTCGTCGGGTATGACGACATCCTGAACGGAAAGAAAAAGTCGTTCGCCGAGACGGGCGGGTTCCAGAAGGTCGATGACAAGACGTTCAAGATCACGTTCAAGCAGGTGGACGCGGCCGTGCTGTGGTCCGACATCGCCGTGATGCAGCCCATGCCGAAGCACGCCCTCGAGAACGTGCCGCTGAAGGATCTCATCACGTCCGACTTCGACAAGAAGCCGACGGTCACCGACGGCCCGTATAAGTTTGTAAGTGTCAACGGCCAGGATTCGGTCGAGATGACCCGCAACGACAATTACTTCCGCGGCAAGCCGCACATCCAGAACGTGACGTTCAAGACGGTCAGCGCCGACGTCATGCCGGGGCTCCTGGCGAACAACAGCGTCAATCTAGTGTTGCAGTCCGCGCTGAAACCAACCGACGTCGAAAAGTTGAAACAAGTTCAGAACGTCAAGGTCCTGCCGATGCCATCACTGAGCTACCAGTACATGGGCCTCAAAATTAAGCAGCATCCGGAGTTTAACCAAAAGTTCCGCCAGGCACTTATGTACGGTATCAATCGACAGGCGATTGTGGATGGTCTTCTCAAAGGCTATGGTAAGGTGCTCAATGCGCCAATTCCGGAGGTCAGTTGGGCGGCGGCGACGCCGGCGGATGGCCTGAACGAGTACAAGTACGACCCGAACAAGGCCAACCAGCTGCTCGACGAGGCGGGCTGGAAGATCGGGCCGGACGGCTGGCGTATTGACCCGGTGACGGGCAAGAACTCCATCCCGCTCGATTATCCGCTCGGCAACACGGTGCGCATGGCGTCGGCGACGGCCATCGCCCAGGACCTGGCGAAGGTGCACCTCAAGATTGACCTGCACCAGCCGCAGGATTTTGATACGCTGGCAAAGAAGGTACAGGCGGATGACCCGAGCATCTACATGTGGCTGATGGGTTGGAGCCTGTCGGTGGATCCGGATCCGCGGGGCATGTACGATTCCAACGCGGCGTACAACTATCCGCGCTGGGTCGACAAGCAGAACGACGAACTAATCAACGCGACGGCCAACGAGGCGGCGTTCGACAAGAACGTCCGTAAGCAGGCCCTGGTGAAGTGGGAAGTATACTACAACCAGCAGGTGCCGTACATCTTCCTCTATGAGCCAGACGACATCTACGCGTACACTAGTAATCTGCAGATTCCGAAGAACGATTGGACGGTGACTGGTCCTATCAATCCGCAGGAGTGGTGGGTGAACCAATAACGACCGGCCCGCGGGCCGGGTGGGAGGTGGGGTCCTGCACAGGGATCCCACCTTCTGTTTGTTTTCGGCATTCCTCGAAGCGGGGGTGGAAGGATGGCGCGGGCGTTGATCGTGATCGATTACACCCACGATTTTGTGGCGGACGATGGCAAACTGACCTGTGGCCGGCTCGGCCAGGCGATTGACCCAGCCATCACGGATCTCACGCGGGCGTTCGTCGACGCCGGCGACTGGGTGGTGTTCGCGGTGGATGTTCACGAGGAGGGGGATCCGTATCACCCGGAATCCCGCCTGTTTCCGCCGCACAATCTGCGGGGGACGCCCGGGCGGAATCTGTACGGGCGACTCGGTGAATACGTGCGGTCGTGGCCGGAACCCTGGCCGGATCACGTCCGCTGGATGGACAAGACGCGCTACAGCGCGTTCGCCGGGACGGACCTGGAACTGTACCTGCGGGCCCGCCGGGTGGACGAGGTCCATCTGGCCGGCGTGTGCACGGACATCTGCGTCCTTCACACGGCCGTCGACGCGTACAACAAGGGGTTTCGCATCGTGGTGCACGAAGAGTGCGTGGCGAGTTTTCAACCAGCCGGACACGCGTGGGCGCTGAATCATTTTAAGACGGTCCTCGGCGCAGAAGTGGTGTAACCGGGCAGCACGGACGCGGGTGGTGGTGTTCTCTGAGTTGGGTCAAACAACAGAAGGTCATCCTCGCCGCGGTCGCGGTCTCGCTCGGCTCGGTGGGGTTTCTGCTCCGCTCCGGCGGCTGGCCGCTGGCGCTCCTGGTGGCGGTCGGGGTGAGCCTGACGCTGTGCACGGTCTACCTGCGTCCGTACCCGCTGTGGCGCTTCTACCTGATCCTCGTCCTCAACACGGTGGACACCGTGCTGATGTTCCCCGCCGCACCCCATCGCGTGTTGGAGACGGTCCTGTACGCCCTCATCATCACCAGTTTTCTCTCCATGCGCGCGGACCCCAGGCTGGGGGTGGCGTTCTTTTGCATCCAACTGGCGGCGGCGTCCGCCATCCTGTGCGCCCAATCCTATCCGTTCGATCCCGTCCGCACCCTGACGCTACTCGGTGGAAGCGTCATTTTGTGCCTGCAGATCTACGAGGTGGCTTCGAAGTTCCGCGAATACCGCCGGTTGTCCATCTACGACGAACTGACGCACCTGCACAACGTCCGGTATTTCCGGCACAAGGTGGGCCTCTTTCTCCGTGACCCGCGTGTGCAGAGCCTGACCCTCATCCTCCTGGATCTGGACCGATTCAAGGCCGTGAACGACACCCTAGGGCACCGGGCGGGGGACGAGGTCCTGCGCCGTGCGGCCAGGTGCATTCAGGAATTGGCCCGGCCGATGGTGGTCAGCCGGTATGGCGGGGAAGAGTTTGTCATCGTGCATCCGAATCTGTCCTTGGAGGACGCGGTGACCGTGGCGGAGCGGATTCGGGCCGGTCTTGAGGACGCGATGCGCGGGGACGTCCCGGTCACCGTGTCCTGCGGGGTGGCGCGGATGATGAAGCCCGAGGCGACCGCGGAGGCGCTGTTCGACGCGGCGGATCGAGCGCTGTACGAGGCCAAGCACGTGCGCAACTGCGTCCGAGTCTTCGAGGGGGAGACAGGAAACGATCCCGGGATTGCCGAGGTGGCGGCGGCACAGCGCGGGGACGTGCCGGATTGAGGTCGATGCGCCCCGCGTCCAACGGAATCGTCCAACGGGATCGTCCAACGGGATCGTCGCGGGGATGCGCAGGCGGGGGGCACCGGCCGGCCATGGGCCCGCTTAAGAGGCGGAGTCGTCCGGCATGCCGGCCTCGAGCCGTACCGGGAATCCGATGGTCACGGTGGTGCCGCGCCCCGGCGTGCTGTCAATCTCAATGTGACCGCGGTGCATCTCGACCACCTTGTACGTCACCACCAATCCGAGGCCCGTGCCCTTTTCTTTGGTGCTGTACAGGGGCTCCCCGAGTTTTGCGATTCGATCCCGTTCCATGCCCACCCCCTCATCCGTGCACGCGACCCAGACGTGTCCACTCCGGGCCCACCCGCGAATGGTCAGCCGTCCGCCGTTCGGCATGGCCTCCATGCCGTTTTTGAACACGTTGAGCAACGCCTGTTCAATGCGGTACGCGTGCCCCCACACCGCGGGTAAATCGGGCGCCAGATGCGTGAACACGCGAACGGCCCGGCTGAGCGCCTGGGCCTCCAGGAGGGCGAGAGAGCGGCGGATGACATCCGCCATCGCCACCGGGCCGTATTCGGACTCCTGCGGGCGGGCGAGCAGCAACAGTTCATTGAGAATTCCTTCGATGCGGGTGAGCTCGTCCAACATGATGCCGACATACTGTTCATGGGCCGCGGGCGGGGTGTTTGGCAAAAGCTGCAGAAATCCCTTGAGCGCGGTCAGGGGATTCCGGATCTCGTGGGCGATGCTGACCGCCAATTCGCCGATGGTGGCGAGTTTCTCCGACTTGAGGAGCAGATCCTCCGTCCGCTTGCGGTCCGTGATGTCCTGGACCGTTCCGACGACGTGCGTCGGCAACCCGGCGGAATCGGAGACGACCTCGGCGCGCCACCACAGGGTCCGCTCCGCCCCGTCCGGGCGGATGACGCGGATCTCTCCGTCGCCTCGGCCTCTGCGCCGAAGGGTGCGCATCAGGTCGCGGACCCGGTCCCGGTCCTCGGGATGAACGCGTTCCAGGAAGGCCTCATCCGTCCCCGAAAACGCCTGGGGAGAGAGGCCGTAGATCCGCAGCGTCTCATCCGACCAGGTGTGGCGGTTGTGCTCCAGGTCCCACGTCCAGCTGCCGATGCCGGCCACGCGCTGCGCCTGAGCCATGTTCCGGTATGTGCGGCGCAGCACGTCTTCGACGCCATCCCGGATGCGCAGTTCACGCAGGATGCTGAACGCCAGACCCGCTCCCAGCCCGCAGACGGCGATGGCAAAACCGATGAACGTCCACCAGACGCGGTGCCACCACTGTTCCTGTTGGCTCTGCAGTTTCGATTCCACCTCGGCGCGGACCGATTGACAGGCGGATCGAAACGCGGCGAAGGCCTGTTCGCTGTCCACGTCGTGCGCGGGATTGGGGCGCGCTCCCGTATCGGCGGCGATGGCGGCGAAGCGCTGATGCCACGCCTGGCCCTCCTGCACCACCCGAGCCGCTGAAGCGGAAATGACGGGGTCCACGCGGGCCGCATCCATGAGGGCGCCGGAGGCCAGGGTGAATGTGCGGTGGGCCTGCCGGAGCTGGGCCAACGCGGTGGCATCGCCGCTCCACGCGTAGACGCCCAGTGCGCCGTGTTCTTCTCCCAACGCCGTCTGGGTCCGGTCCAGATTCGTCAGGACCCGCACGGTCTCCTGGATCTGCCGGTAGTTGCTCGCCATGGCGGCCGTGAGCACCGCGGTGACCAGGACGGTGAAACAGGCGAACACGCCCGCCGCGGCGGCGAGCGGCCACGGCAACCCTCGGCGTTGCCTCCATCGTTTCCAGCGTCTGCTCGTGGCGATGGTCCAACCCTCCAACCGGTGGGACGCCCGAAGGACAAGCCTCCCATTTCAGAAATCCAATTCATTCTACCAGTTCTCCGAGCGAGGGAAAACCGCCCCGGTTTCGGGGCTTCCGCAAAACCGCGGGAAACGGCACCCGTATGGCGGGTGCCGCTTCCGGCACGGGGCGAACCGAGTCCGCCACGGGCTCACCGTAAGGAGGGCATCAGTAGGCCGCGCCGTACGGGACGAGCAGGATGAACAGCACGAAGATGATCAGGAACACCACCGCCCACCGGGTGTACCCGCCGAAAGCACCATCCACATCTCTCACCCCCTTTCCTTCGATGATGGAGTGTATGTGGCCCTGTCCTCGAGCGGGTGGGTGGCCGTCGGGGCCGGGCGGCCCCAATCCAAGCCGGACCGAGCCCGTTTCGGGGGTCGCCCACGTGTGCTATCCTGCTGTCAATCGACTCAGGAGGCGGTTTGGACATGGCGGGTATTCCATACAGATCCGCGGATGCGGCCATTCGCGCGGTCCTCGCCGGCCGCAGGCCGGGAATCCTCACCGACGAACCGGTGCTGC
>NZ_JAIMAV010000093.1 GCF_023511815.1 Alicyclobacillus sp. | reverse complement strand
CCCCCCGCCCCCTGGTCCCATTGTCGAACCAGCCACCGAAAGCCGCTCAACTGGTGATCGAAGAGGGTGGCCTTCAGGGCCGCGGGCAGGGGCACCGCCGCCGCGTCCGGGGCGAGCTGCGGCGTTTGGAGCGCGTACTCGAGCGCCTCCTCGTTCTCGTAGATGTCGAGCACCATGCCGACGGGAACCCGGTCCTCCGGGGGCTCTTGGCCGCCTGGGCCGGATCCCGGTTCAATGGGGCCTGCGCCGGACTCGGGGGTCCATCCCGCGCCGCCTTCCGTCCGCCGTTCCGGTGCGTCCGCATCACCAGGATAGGGAGCCGTCCCCTTCTCATGGGATGCCGGTTTCTCCCCTTCGTTTGCACCGGCGATGAACTGCTCGCGCACCTGCGGCGGGATATGCACCCACCGGCCCTCATGCAGCACAAAGTCTTCACCCGGGTGTGCGAGGACGAGCTCCCGCAGGACGTCATCTCCGATGGGCGATGTCTCGCCGTCCCCATCCTCCATTTCAAACCACGCCCGACCGCCGCCGACAGGGTCCGACGGACGGACAGACACGAGCGGCACCAACCCTTTAACCCGGTCGGAGTACCCGTCGAAGTCGAACAGGTAGTCGTGCTCGGGCAGGACCGACAGCGGATCCGCCGTGAAGGCGGCCACCTCCGATCCGCGGATGTGCCGCCGCTCCTGGAGTTGCCGCAAATCCTCGAGCACGCGCGGCGTCGGGTAAAAGCGCGTGCGCTGCCAACCGGATTTGGTGGAGAACCCGCGCACGTCGATTTCCTGCCCCTCGAAGGTGGGCACCAGCTCGATGTGATCCGGCGCGTGCTGGCGGACATCCACGTCATACCGGTCCACCAGCACATACTGTTCCCGCCGCAGCACGTCGTCCAACTCGAATCCCGCTGCCTGCGCCCACCGTTGGCAGGCGGCGAGGCGCTGATAGCCGTGTTGGACGGTCATGGCGCTGGCCTTGTACAGCTCCCATACCGCCAGTGGCAACAATTCCTGCCGGCCGTCACGCACCATGACCGGTCCATACCGCCGTCCGCTGCGCTCCAGGTTTCGGCCTTTCGCATCCCAAAGGGTGATGCGCACCCTGCCCTCCGCGGGCGTGGAGTCCAGCTCGACCCGGCCACGCACAGCGATGGGATGGATGGGGAGGCCCACCTCCTCCAGCCACGTCGGGATGAGGCTACGCACCTCATTCCACGCATCCTCCCCGTCGGCATCTCCGTCTGGGGAGAGAAATGTCGGAGGAGCGCTGGCATCAACGGCCTTGGCATCGCCAGGATCCGTCTCGTGCGCCGCACGGTCTTTGGTCGCGGCGCCGGAGGCTGCAGCATCCAGATGCGTGTCGGCGGCAATCCCGCCGCTGCAAAGCTCCAACAGCGCGTAATGCAGGTCGTACGGGAAGTGCTCCACGGACACCTCATCCCAGTTCACATCCACCGCACGGCGAAGCGGATGAGGGGGGTCCGTGAAGAGATGTTGGAGATGGCAAAGCGTCAGATAAACCTCGCTCCCAGGCAACGTGAGATAACGCGGATCCGCAGGAAGGGGAAAGGAAAGCGGTTCGCGCCGGTCGTCCTGCTGGTGCCACAGCTCCACTCGCCACGCGTCCGGTCCGGGCGCCCAACGGATTTCCAACCGCTCATTGCCTTTTCGCCGCCACCACCCGGCACGCATCAGCCCTTCGCCTCCCATCCCAGATTCCTTTGCAGCCACGATGCGTAGCGCATGGGCCAACCGCTGAAGTGCCGCAGATGCCCATCCCGGTGCACCGCATCCGGATTCCGCAGACTGGACATTTTCACCTGGAGCGCGCGGTGCGGGTCGGCCAGTTGAGCCATGAGCCCCGCGAACTCGACCTCAAACCGGCGCCGGTGGTAGATGTACGTGGCGTTGCCCACGTGCAGCCCTTCCAAGATGACCGCCTGAGAAGACATCATCAAAATCCCCTGCTTTTGGTCCACCACCACGACTTCGTCGATATGGTGCAGATACGTCCGCCAAAATTGATAGCGTTCATTGTCCTCCGCGAAAAACGCCCGCAGGCGCTGATCTGCCAACCAGCGCAGGAATTTGGTCCGCTGCGCCTGCCCCACAAATTCCCATAGAGCCGGACGCGCGCGCGGATCCGCCATCTGATGGTGAATGGCTTGGGTCAGGTCAGGGAGCGCATCGGGATCGCACGCGAAAAGATACGCGTCCACCGCCTGCTGCCGATCCCGATCCGACCACGCCTGCAACCCGGCGAGAAACTCCTCCCGCCAGCGAGAGAAAAACATTGACTTTGCACCCGCACAGGCGGCGAGAAACACCCGCCGGTGCCACGCCGAGTGCAACGGGATATGGAACGGATCCAGGATGGCTTCCACCGAATCCCCGTCGTCTTGGCGCCACCGCTGTGCGACAAACCTTGCCGGATCCTCCGCCATCACGTACGCACTCCACAACTCTGCTTCGGCTCCACACGAGTCCACCAGTGCCTGCAGGTGCCGTTCCCATTCGCCCCGAACGGCGGGCCAGACCCGTTCATCTCCCGACCGGTACATGACATCGAGCAGCACCCAGAACGTCCGCGCGTTTGTACGGATGGCCTGAAGGCAGGACCGCCAAAGTCGGACCCAGTCATCCGGCCATCCTTGGAAAAAGATGCGCGCAAACTCCCTTCGCACCCTTGGCGGCTGTTCCCGCAGCCACGCCTGCAACTGGGCCGCGTCCTGGGTCTGCGCCCGTTTCTCAAACGCTTGGCGCAAAGTGGAGAGCGTCATCGGATTGGCCGGAGGCACATCTCCGCCTGGCCGGCGCCATGCCTTGGTCTTTTCCACCCATACCGCGAGCGTCACCGGATGGAATTCCCATTTCACGACGCCCCACCCACCAACTTTTGGATTTGTTCCAATGCCTCATCGTCCTTTAAGCGAAACAAAAACTCCACCCGCCGCGACTTATCTTGGTCCACCTGCCCGTTGTTCGCCACAATGGGATGGGTGAAGCTCCAGCCCTCGCAGGTCACGTATTGCTCCGCCAACTGGCGCGTCGGGAAATCCGGGAACTGGTCGCTGTAGATGTACTGCAACACGGAGAGCGCGCGGGCTTGTGAGAGTTGCATGTTGTACATATAGGTGCCCTGCTGGTCCGTGTGCCCCTCAATGAGAATGGCCGAGATCTGATTGCGAAACTTGGGTTGCAGGAGCACCCCGAAATACTTCGGAATGAACGTGCGCAGATACGCCTCGCCCTGCGGAGAAATTTGGGCGGAGTTCTCGTCAAAGAGCACGCTGCCGGGAATCCGGATGGCGCCGGTCTGTTTGTCAATTTCTATCTGCATGTTTGACTGTCGAAAGGCGGCGCTCAACTCCTGGATGATCTCCGCCTTCACCCCGATGATGTCGCGCACCTGCTGCTCGCTCTGTTGGAGGTGCTGCTGGACCTGCGTCAACTGTTGTTCCTTTTCGTTCACGTTCAGGATGACGACCGCCAGGCACAACACCAAAATGATGACCATCCCGGACATGACGTCCGAATACGACAACCACCAGTTGACGCCCTCCCGCCGCCTCATGCTTCAGGCACCTCTGAATGGGCGGCAACCGGAACCCGAAGGGTGCGCGCCACGCGCTCCAGCGCGTCCCCAACTTCCTCCACCCGGTCGGCCAATTCCCCGTTTAATTCCTTGGTCCGGCTCACCAGTCCGGCGAGGTTCTGCACCGCATCGGCGAGGGTGGCATCGAAGTGCTTAAACGTTCGCCCCAGTCCCTCATCAATCCGCTCGGCAAACCCTTGCAGCGCGCCGTCGAGCGCTGTGCGCGTCTGCGCGAAGGACTCCTGGACCGACGTCCAGTGCTCGCTGAGCGACTGCAAGCGCTCATCCACCACCGTCCCCGCCGTCCGCAGATGCTCACCCGCTTGGTGCATCGATTGGCCATGCGCGTCGAGGGTCTCTTTGAGCGCCGGGATCCATCGCGATTGCGTCTCAACCAGCCAACTTGATTGCTGAAGGTATTTTCCAATTTGTTCTCCCAGCCCGGCTTGTTGGGTGGAGAGGCGTTCCATCCCCGCCCGCAGGGCATCGAGCCGGCCCATCACGTCCTCCATGCGGTCGGCCATGTGCTCCCACCGGCTGACCGCTTGGTCCTGTTCGACCATCAACTGTTCGATGGCATCGAGCATCTGCTGTTGCAGCCTGCGCGTCTGATCAATCACCTCCGCCAGCTGCGCAATCCGATCCCCGGTGCCCTCCGCCATCCGGTCCAGCATGCGGTCCGCCATCTCTTCTGACCGCCGCTGCTCCCATTGAAGTTGCTGCTCGAGGATGACCGTCTGCCGCTGGACCTGTTCCAATGACGGCTGCAGCGCCTGCTCCAGCGCATCCGCCAGAATGGTCCGCATCTCCCCGAGGCCTCGGCTGAACATGCGCTCCACGCGCTGCCGGAAAACCTCTTCTTCATCGGGATCGATCACGTTGCCCAGGCGCGTGCAAAGGCTGCTGAGCGCGGAGGACAGGCGCGCCATGAGACGACGGTTGACGTACGTCCACACCGCCGCGCCACCGATTCCGATGATGGACGTCTGGAACGCCCCCTGGACCCCTCCCAGAAGGATGCCGATGCCGCTTTTCATCTGCTCAACGTCGGTGTGCGCGATGCCTTTCAACCCGATGACGAAGCCCAGAAAGGTGAAGAATACACCGGAGCTGACCACCGTCGACGCATCCAGGTACAGCCGTTGATCCACGCGATCGAGCAGCGTATCTGGGTTCATGAAGCCGGATACCCGAAGCCGCACACTGGCGTCATCCCGAAGATGCTGCCAACGCTCGTCAAACGCCCGCCACGCGGACACGAGTGCGGTCTCCCTTAAACGCTTCGGAAGCGCACCCACCGCTGCCCGGATTCCTTCCACGACACCGGCCGCGTCTTGGCCTGCGGCCTCGTCCAACGCCTGCTGGAGGGCACGAATCGCTTTCATTTCACTTATGTAAACGCGGATCAACCTGATGAGGGCGATAAAAAAGATGAGAATCCCCAAGACGATGAACACATCATGCCATAGCTTCAAGCCTCATTTTCCCCCTTCACCCACTGCTCTCCCCAACCAATTCACAATTATTCCATGGCCTAGCTGAAGAGCCAATAGGTATATGGTTGAAGGCAGGGAAATTTTTTCGGCCTATGATGTGCGACTGCCAACCGGAGGACTGTCTCCCTTCCCATACCTAGAAGTGTGATGTATTATGTTCGAGAGCGGTCCGGGCTCCGACGTGCCGAATCGCTCGGGGATTTGGCCAATCCCCGCATACCCTGGGCCGCAAAGGAGCGAAGAGCATGGACATCAACAAGGAGCTGGTGGCCGCGTCCGCCACGCCCATCGTGCTGGCGATTCTGGCGGAAGGGGACAGCTACGGCTACGCCATTCTCAAGCGCGTCCGCGAGCTGTCCAACGGGCGGATGGAGTGGACGGACGGCATGCTGTACCCCGTGTTGCATCGGCTGGAACGGCTGGGCCTGATTGAATCCCGGTGGGAGGTGGCTGAGAACGGGCGCCGCCGCAAATACTATCGCGTCACGCGGCGCGGCCTCGAGGAACTGGCCGAGGAACGCCGTCAATGGCAGACCGTGGAAGACACCCTGCACAACCTTTGGGCGTTGCTCAACCAGTCCATCCAGGCGTCCACAGGACACGATTCGGGCCTGGCTCCGGGGAGGGGATGACGGATGTTTTCCTCCTATGACCAACAGTGGCTCGAAGAACAGATTGAGACGTGGCGCGGCTATCTCCGCCGGCGCCAGGCCATTCGAACCGCAGACGTGGCGGAATTGGAGGATCACCTGCGGGGGGTGCTCGAGGAACTGATGGCATCCGGCCTCGCCGCGGACGAGGCGTTCCTGGTGGCCATCCGACGGATGGGCAATCTCGACGCCCTTTCCCGAGAATTTGCCCGAGAGCATTCCGAACGCATCTGGAAGCAATTCGTGATTGGGTCCGTTGACCAGAAGGAAGACACCAAGAGGTGGACCGATGCGGCCGCCGCGTTTGGATTCGCGATTCTGGCGGCGTTGCTCGTCAAGGCACCCGCGCTCTTGGAATCCCTGTGGGACGTCCCGGCAGGTTTTTACATCCGCAACGCGAGCCTGCTCATCTTCCCTGCGCTCATCGGGTACTTCATCTGGAAAAGAAAACTGCCACAATCGGTCATCCTCGGATTGACCGCCGTTTTTGTCGCTGGGGTGCTGTTTGCGAACGTCTATCCGTTCCATCCCGCCGGTTCCACCGAGTCGTTGACCGGGATGCACCTGCCGATTGCCCTCTGGCTGGCGGTGGGGGTCGCCTACACCGGCGGCCGCTGGCAGGATTGGGCCCGCCGGATGGATTTCGTCCGTTGGTCGGGCGAACTCTTCATCTATTATGTGTTGATTGCCCTGGGCGGCGGCGTGCTCACCGCAGTGATGACGCTGATCTTCACCACCATCGGCATCGACGTGAGGCCCTTCTTTGCATCGTGGCTTCTGCCCTGCGGAGCGGCCGGCGCCGTGATTGTCTCCTCGTGGCTGGTTGAGGCTAAGCAGAGCGTGATTGAGAACATGGCCCCGGTATTGAGCCGGCTGTTCACGCCGCTGTTCGCCGCCGTCCTCCTGGCGTTTCTCACGGCCTTGCTCGCTCGGGGAGGCGGGGTTGACATCAGCCGCGACGCGCTCATCGCCTTTGACCTGCTCTTGGCCGTCGTGCTCGGGCTCGTCCTGTACTCGATTTCCGCTCGCGATCCCGACGCACAACCCGACATGCTCGACATCCTCCAGGTGGTGCTTCTCCTCAGCGCCATTTTGGCCGACGCGGTGGCGCTGTGGGCCATTGTCGCACGGATTTCCGAGTTCGGCTGGAGCCCCAACCGCGTGGCCGCCCTGGGCGAAAACTTGATTCTGTTCGCCAACCTCACCGGGTCCGCCGTGTTCTACGCTCGCTTCCTTCGCGGCCGGGCGTCATTTTCCGCCCTGGAGCGATGGCAGACGGCATACCTGCCGGTATACGCCCTCTGGGCCGCAGTGGTTGTCCTGTTTTTTCCCCCGGTGTTCGGATACATCTGACGGCCGCAGCCATTTGACAATCCAAAGGCCGCCGGGTATACCCCGACGGCCTCTGGGCACAGAGGCCACGCGGATCTTCTTCGAGTACTTCGAGCAGCACCATCTGTTCTTTTCGACCATGCTGGCCAGCAAAGCAGCTCCATCGTGTCGTCGGTCCTGTAGCGCAGCACCAGCAACCTGGGGGCAAAGGGGGGCGAAGGAAGAGGCCGTGCGCAGGTGCACGACCTTCCGTCCTCCCGACCCATCCTGAACCGGCATCACCCGTTCACCGCACCACTCGCCACCGGCACGTCAACGGTCAAACCGTCCAGCGGAGGCTCCCATAGGACGTCCAACGCGAGCGACGCTCCGGCATCCACCTTGGCAAACGCCAACTGCCAACCCTTTCCGTCCGCATCCGGCTGCATGCCCTGCCGCGGGATCTCGCGGCCACGCGAGAGCTCGACCAGAGAAAAATCCAACAGGGGCTGCCCAGCGATCTCCCAGGACGTGGCCGGCCCACTCACTCGGACGTGGACCAATGTCCGGTCGGAGAGGACCTGCACCCCGTCCACCGACACGGGCAGCCGCGCGACATCTCCCCACCCGGCAGCCCCTCTGCCGATCACGCCGCCGCCCCCGGCTCCCGTGCCCAACGGGATGGACGCCATCTCCCATCCGGTCGGCACCACCGTTAGGCTCCGTGCATGCTGAGGCAATTTGTCAGCGGCGATGACCAGGCGGTACCTCGCCCGCGTCGCAGCCTCAGAAGCGGTGCCACGTTCGTCCACCCCGGGCGCACCCTGCTGGCTCACACCGCTCTGGCCCGAGCCCTGCCCCTCCTCCATCCACCCGAGGATGGTACGGCCGAGCAGGTGCCCTTGGTCATCCATCACCCGCACACTGCGGATGCCGCCCAAGTCGAACGCCATCCCCGGCATCTGTCGCACACCGGGCGGCGACGTCACCGACGCAAACACCAGGGTTTCATCCGGCTCGACATCCACCTCGTCCACGGCGAACGACACTCCCCCCGCCTGCTTCTGCACGTTCGGGTGAAGGACGCGTGTGGCCGCCGCCATGCGGGAGCGGGAGACCGGGATGGAAAAGTCCCACGTCCCCGCCACGTCGCCGATGCGGCCCACGTGCACGTGCAGGGTGAAGTCCTCAGGTAACAACCAGAATGGCTGCTCGTTTTGCATCGGCTCAAAGACCACCCCTGCGTACCTTCCGTCGTCTGTCGGCTGAAATTCACCGCCAGAGAAACCACGGATGGGGCGGCCGTTCACGTCAATTTGGATGTCCTGGTCGCGGATCACCGGTTTCGAAGGCGCACCCGGGGTGAAAGATTCGACGAGATCGAACTCAAAGCGGACCGCGTCCGCGTACACGTTGCCGATGGTCAGCGTGATGCCGTGGCTCGTCACGCTTTGATTGACCTTTTGACCGTATCCTTCAAGTACCGGGTTGCGGACATCCGGCGGGCTGAACGAGCTCCCAAGCAGATTGAACTCGCGACCCAAATGGATCAGTTGCGGGGCCGCAAAGCCGCACGCCAACAAAACCCCCGCCGCGGCAATGCCTGCCAAGCCCAGGCGCCGCCGACGAACGCGAGTTACCCGCCTGCGCCATCCCCCCAGGCCCAACGTCCGCCGGTTCCATCCTGCCGACGCCTGAACAGCCCGAACCCCTTTCCCCGGCAACCGCAGCTCGTGCCGAAACGTCCGCTCCCGGCTTCGCTCCAATTGCCGCTCAAGTCCGTCCACGCCACTCACTCCTCTCGCCCGAGCCGGGCAATCTCGCTGTCCCGTACTCATTTTTTCTCTCCCTCCCCGCCATCATGGCCTTCCAGAATCTGTCGCAGCCGATCCTTCGCCCGCCGCAAGCGGGTCTTCACCGTGTTCACCGACACCCCCAGCACTTCCGCTATCTCTCCTATCTCCAGGTCGTGGTAGTAACGGAGCACCACCACTTCCCGGTATTTGACCGGCAGCCGCATCACCTGTTTCAGAATCCCTGTCTCATCGAGCGCTGCGTAGTCATCCGGCCGCCCGAGCGAGAACTGACTCAATCCGTCGTTGTCCATCAGAACAAAGCGGCGCACGCGGTGGTATCGTAAGATGCTCCGCGCCCGATTGATGGTGCAGGTGGTGAGCCACCGATGCACCGCTTCTGACGGCCGCGTCGGGTCCAGTCGCGTCATCGCTGTGATGAACACCTCCTGGACACAGTCCTCTGCACTTTGAATGCTGCCGAGATAGGAGGCGGCCAGGTGAATCAACCGACTCTGGTGGGTCTCGACGAGCTGCTGAAACCACGCCTCTCGGTCTATCGTCCAATCCGCCCAATGCACTGATTCCGTTGGAGTCCACCCCCTTCGTCATCGAAATGGACACCTTGTATACGCTCGGGAGGGCGCAAACGGGTTCAATCAGAAAGACTGCACGCAATACGAAACAGAAATTTGCCTTACATCGCTCCCTGGCCCGCTCGTGTCCTACGCCGGTCTCTGAAAGAAGGGAAATTCATAGCGGCCTGGGACGCGTTGAAGACGAACTTGCGATGATCGTGACCGTACGGCGAAATAAAAGAGCCGCCCACAAACTTCGTGGACAGCCTTCTATCTTGTATACAAAGCAAATGTGATAGAGTTTGTTTGGGAGGATCCACCTTCTCTCTGCCACCCCCTTGGATGAAAGGGGGTGATAGGGATGCTGCGAGACGTCGCCTTAGTGCTCGCGGTGCTTCTGTAGCGACTAGCCCGTATCGGCTACGCCGTCGAGGAAGTGATCAGGGCATGAAATGACGATCCCCGCCAAGGTCGCAACCCAAATGTAAGTGAATATGCCATATTTCTCCTACCAAACGCGCTCGACCACCACGGCATCCGCGGTGACCCCGTTCTGCTCCGAGAACTGCAAGTCCACGCGTACCCGGTGCGGCGACACGCCCTCGCGTTCCGCCACAAACTCCGCCACCGCGTCCACCATGTCCTGCTGGCTCAACTGCCTGTGCCGCCACCCGCCGATTCTTGCATCCGCCGCAAACCGGCCATTGTCGAATTGCAGGTCAACCTCAATTTGTTGCGGCGGACACCCCTCGCGGCGTGCCACATATTCACAGCATGCGTCAACCATCGCCTGTTCGTCCAGGTACATGGCACGCCCTGGATCGGGGTCATCCACACCTTGCTTGCCAAACCCTGGCGATCCGAAAGCCGCTTGCCCCGGACGTCGGCGAAATCGACGAATCAGTGCCCGCACCACAAGGAACACGATGGCAAGCAGCAGCAGGTCTAAGAGGATCCCCATCCATGACCACCCCGTACCGGGTCCTCCCATCCAACCACCATACATCGGCA
>NZ_JAIMAV010000092.1 GCF_023511815.1 Alicyclobacillus sp. | reverse complement strand
GTGGAGCTGGCTGGGGTGCGGTGCGGGAGCGAGGACGAGAGGTGGGGATGTGACTGTGGAGCTGGCTCGGCTGTGGGGCTGGCGCCGGACTCGGAGGGCCGGGGGACTTTGCGGGCCGGATACCCTGTGTCAGGCAGTAATTGACCAGGCGATGCCAAGAAGGTACGGGCCCTGACGGGCCCGAATTCCCTCCATCGCTGGGGCGGACCTGGGTCACCTGTGGTCACGGAGAACGAAAGGTGGATTTTCGTAGTAAGTCCCCCGCTCTCACGTCCCCGGCCCCCGGTTTCGGTGGCCTGAAATGTGGAATTTCGTAGTAACTGCCGCGGTTGTTGGCTTCAGCGGGCGGATTTAATACGACAATCCACGTTAAACCCCGGCGATGGGCAGGGTGGAACGACCCAAAGGCGCGGAGTTACTACGAAAATCCATGTTACGCGGCGTAACGCCGGTCCATCTCCCGGCGGAACAGAACAAGCCATGTTAAGAAGGTACGGGCCCTGCCGGGCCCGAATTCCCTCCATCGCTGGGGCGGACCTGGGTCACCTCTGGCCACGGAGAACGAAGGGTGGATTTTCGTAGTAAGTCTTCCGATTTCACGTCCCCGGCCCCCGGTTTCGGTGGCTTGAAACGTGAAATTTCGTAGTAACTCCCGCGGTTTTCGGCTTCAGCGGGCGGATTTAATACGACAATCCACGTTAAACCCCCGCGATGGGATGGGTGGCATGACCCAAAGGCGCGGAGTTACGACGAAAATCCAGGTTACGCGGCGTAACGTCGGCCCCCTCCTGGCGGTACCGAACAGGCGACGTCAAGAAGGTACGGGCCCTGACGGGCCCGAAGTCCCTCCCTCACAGGAGCGGACTCGGCTCACCTGTACCCGCAGAGAACGAGAGGTGGATTTCCGTAGTAAGTCCCCCGGTTTCACGCCCTCGGCCCCCGGTTTCGGTGGCTTGAAACGTGAAATTTCGTAGTAACTCCCGCGGTTTTCGGCTCCAACAGGCGGATTTAATACGACAATCCACGTTAAACCCCGGCGATGGGTAGGGTGGCATGACCCAAAGGCGCGGAGTTACTACGAAAATCCATGTTAAGCGGCGTAAGGCTGGCACCCCGCCCCGCCTTCACCCTCACCACTGTGCCCAAGAGCCTCGGCGGGACCAAGCAACACAGCGTGCTCACCTTCGGGAGGAGGCGTGATCCCGCTCGCGCCCACCACCAAACAGAAACCGGGCCAGCGCCCGCCGCATGCAGGCGAGCCGCCCCCCGGTTCCTTGAAAACCACCCGTCACTCCAATCCCAACCGCTCCCGCCGTACCTGACCCGGTCGGTCACCGACGACCGCTGCTCAGTCGAACCCCACCGGGGCCGGTCCTGCAAACCGCGGCTGAATCAGCCTTCACGCCTCGCCAGGTCCCCCAGGAACTGTCGCGTGCGCTCCGACTGCGGCCGCTCGAACAGCTGCTCCGGCGGACCCTCCTCGACGATGCGCCCATCCGCCATGAAGATCACCCGATCCGCCACACGACGCGCAAACGCCATCTCGTGCGTGACCAGGACCATCGTCATGCCCTCCTGGGCCAGCTGTTGGATGACCTGGAGGACCTCGCCGACCAGCTCGGGATCGAGCGCCGAAGTCGGTTCGTCCAACAGCAGCACCGCCGGTTGCATGGCCAGTGCGCGCGCGATGGCGACGCGCTGCTGCTGCCCGCCGGAGAGCTTCGACGGATACGCGTCCGCCTTGTCGGAAAGCCCGATTTTCGCCAGCAGTTCTTGGGCCAGCGCGATCGCATCGGCCCGGTTCACACCGCGCACATGAACCGGTGCCTCGATGATGTTCTCCAGCGCCGTC
This sequence comes from Alicyclobacillus sp., assembly GCF_023511815.1. Classification (GTDB taxonomy): domain Bacteria; phylum Bacillota; class Bacilli; order Alicyclobacillales; family Alicyclobacillaceae; genus Alicyclobacillus_H. Next base: position 8,760 of record NZ_JAIMAV010000092.1, on the reverse strand, counting down.
AGGTGAGGAAACAGATTGAAACGCTGGAACACCATGCCGAGCCGTTCACGTTGCTTCGCCAGCTCACGCTTTTTGCGGCTGAGAGGCTGGCCCAGCACCTCCACCGTTCCCGCCGTCGGAGTCTCCAGACCGTTGAAGCAGCGCAACAGCGTCGACTTGCCCGATCCGCTGGGTCCAATGATCGCCACGACCTCGCCCTGGCGCACCTCGATGTCGATGCCCCGGAGGACCTCGTTCTGTCCGAACGTCTTGCGGATGTCCACCGCTCGAAGCACGACCGCCCCGGCGCCGGTGCCCCCGGTCATCCCGGCCGCGCCAGCCGGAGTGGCACCGGCCCCGCCGGCCGAGCCCGCCCCGCCGGCCGCAACGGCCGGGCCGCTCGTCACGCCTCCCTCGCGCGTCACGCCTCCCTCGCGCGTCACGCCTCCCTCGGGCATCACGCCTCCCTCGCGCATCACGCCTCCCTTGCGATCCGTCATCAGCTGCGCGCCTCCAATCGCCGTTCGATGCGGCTCGAGATGAACACAATCACCGTCGTCATCAGGAGGTAGAACAGCGCCACCACGATGTACGTCTGCATCGGCATCAGGGTCGACGAACTGACCTGCTGACCCACGCGCATCAGTTCCGTCAGGGCCATCACCGAGATCAGAGACGAGTCCTTCAGCAACGCCACGAACTCGTTGACGATCGGCGGCAACAGGCGGCGGTACGCCTGCGGGAAGATGATGCGGCGCATCGCCAGCCCGTAGGTCATCCCGAGCGACTCCGCCGCCTCCATCTGGCCCGGATCAATCGACAGGATGCCCGCCCGCACAATCTCGGCGATGTACGCCCCCGAGTTGATGCCGAGGGCCAGCGTCCCCGATACGAATGCCGTGAGCTGAATGCCCACCTGCGGCAGGCCCGCGTAGATGATGAAGATCTGCACCAACAGGGGCGTGCCCCGGATGGCCCAGGTGTATAGCCGACCGATGGCGCGCAGCACCCGCACGGTGGAGATGTTCATCAGGGCCACCATCACGCCGAGCACCAACCCGAGCAACAGCCCGCACAGCGTCACCTCGACGGTGAGCACCGCACCCTTGGCGAAGACCGGCAGATAGCGCGCCAGAAACGTTCCAAAATCCATGAGGCCGCCCCTCTGCCGTTACTCTTTCCCGAACCAATAGGTGTAGATCTTGTCGTACGTGCCGTCCGCCTTGATCTTGTCGAGGGCGCTCTTCAGGTCCTTCTCCAACTGGGTCTCATCCTTGCGGATGCCGATGCCGACCGGTTCCGCGTCAAACGGCTTCCCGGCCATCTGGTACTTGTCCGGCTGCAGGTTGATGTAGTAACGCGCGACCACCTCGTCCACCACCGCCGCGTCCAGGCGCCCGTTGGCCAAGTCCTGGAACGCGTCCGGGAACGAGTTGTACTCCTTGATGTTGATGCCGCCCTCTTTCTTGAGCGCGTCCTCGCTGGTCGTCGAGATCTCGACGCCGACGTTCTTGCCCTTCAGATCGGCCAGCGACTGGATGTTCTCCGTGCTGCCCTTTTTCACGACAATCGCCTGACCGAAGTTCATGTAGTCGATGAAGTCAATCTTCTGCCGGCGCTCCGGCGTGTCGTTCATCGTCGAGATGATGATGTCGTACTTGTCGCTCAGGAGCCCGGTCTGGATGCCGTCCCAGGCCGTCGGCTTCCAGATGACCTGCTTGCCCAGGGCTTGGCCGAGGGCGTCACCGAGATCGACGTCAAAACCGACCAGCTTCGTCGGGTCCTGCGGGTCCATGTACTCCATCGGCGGGTAGGTGTTGTCCACGCCGATGACGATTTTCCCGTCGCCCGGCTGCGCGTTGGCGTCCACCGTCGCGTTGATGCCGATGGCCGTCGTCTTGTGGGTATCGGTCGATCCGTTGGCCGACCCGGCCCCGCCTCCGCTCGCCGCGTTCGCGGCCGTGTTGCCTGTGTTCGATCCCGCGTTGCTCGCCGGCGCGGTGCTTGTCCCACACCCAGCCACGGCGAACAGCGCGATCGCACACAGAGAGACCCCCCAGCGTGTGCTGCGCTTCATCCGATTCAACCTCTTTTCTGTTGATGATGAATAGATGGCGAACATATCTGTGATTTGCCACGGCACTCGAACATTCCTGCCTGCCATGCCGATCTCAATATAAAGAGCCCTTGCAAACGCGTCAATGTGAAGAAATCTGGCATCCGATCCGACCGGTGCGCCGTACCCCTGACACGCCGGACACCGACCGCCACGCCGCAACTCAATCGAGAACCGAACGTGGACAGTTCCCGCCGAATACCGTGATGAAGAGCGGCTCGATGGCGAAGGTCCGCCACCGGCCATCCTCCCGATGGGACGGCCCAACCGCGGGCAAAAAGGGGATGGAATCGTTGAATGTGCGACAATTGCTGCTGGTGCTGGGGTTCTCCGTGTCATCGAGTCTCGACAACTTCGGCGTGGGCATCTCGTACGGGGTCAACCAGATTCGGATCGGACGCGCGGCCAACCTCCTGATTGCCGCCATCGCCTTCGCGTTCAGCATGGTGGGGATGGCCTTCGGATCGTACATGACCCACGTGGTGCCAGGGCCCGCCTCCACCCTCCTCGGGGCGCTGCTCATCCTCATCATCGGGCTGCGCATCGTGCTGATCGCCACGGCACAGCGGCGGCGGCAACAGAACACCGGCATCACCCGATACGTGGACCATCCGGAGGAGGCGGATATGGACCACTCGGGCGAGATCAGCCTGTGGGAGGCGGCGGGTCTCGGCGTCGCGGTGTCCGCCAACGCCCTGACCAACGGGCTGGGTGCCGGCGTGATGCATTTGCCGATGCTGGTGATCTCCGGCCTGACCGCCGTCTTCAGCTACCTGGCGATCGCGTCCGGGGTGCGCTTGGGAGAGCGCGTGGCCCATGTCCGCATCGGTCGATTGAGCCTCGGTGAGTTTGGCACCGTCATCAGCGGTGTGATTCTTCTGATGATCGCCGTGCACATGATGCTGTCCTTGTTCTGAAAGGAGGTCCGCCCATGTCCCATGACCGCCATCCTCCCGGCGGGTGGCACCACGAGCCCGCGGCGGTCGTCCTGCGCGCCCCGCTGGCGGATCCGCCCTTCGCCGACGGCCCGGAACGCCCCGGCGCGCGGCCTCCCTATCCACATCTGGTCGATCTCGCCGACGCCCACCCGGACGAGATCTTCCGCCACGGGTCCGGTGGCAACCGGCGGATCGCGCTGACGTTCGACGACGGCCCGGACGGGACGTGGACCCCGCAGATCCAGCGCGTCCTGCGCCAGTACGGCGTGCCCGCCACCTTCTTCTGCGTCGGCCAGATGGTGCAGGCGTATCCGTCCGTCGTGCGCGCGTTGGTCCGGGGCGGCCACGTGATTGGCAACCACACCTGGGATCACCCCCATCTGCCGCGCCTGGACGCTCGGCGCATTCGGCAGGAGTTGACCCGAACGGAGAATGCCATCGATCGCGCCGCCGGCGTTCGCCCACGCCTGTTCCGCCCGCCCTACGGTCAGATGGATGAAACGGTGATCCAGCAGGCGATGGATCTCGACGATCGCATCATCCTCTGGAACGTCGACAGCCTGTGCTGGTCGGGCTTGACCAGCCGGCAGATTGCCGCCAACGTGCTCGGCCACGCCACACCGGGCGCCATCGTCCTCATGCACTCGGCGGGCGGCACGACCCGCGCTCCGACGGTCCGCGCGCTGCCGCGCATCATCGAGGGGCTGAAGGCCGCCGGGTACACGTTCGTCACCGTCCCCGATCTCCTCGGCATCCCGGCATACAAATGAAGGCGATCCCGGGGCGGGATCGGAAACGGGTCCGCCATGCCCCGCTTGCGGGACACGGCGGACCCGCCGAACACCGTCCACCCGCCGGGCATCGCGCCACGCGGGGCCCCAGGCCCCGCATCTCCGCGTTGAGGCCCGGCGCCGCGCTCGCGTCCAGGCCCCGCATCTCCGCGTTGGGGCCCGGCGCCGTGCTCGTGGCAGGCCCCGCATCTCCGCGTTGTGGCCCGGCGCCACGCGGGGCGCCAGGCCCCGCACCGCCGGATGCGCCGCCCTTCAACCCTGCTGCAGAGCGTCGACGAATTCCTGCTCGTACTGATGGATGGACACCCCGTACACGCGGGTGAAGCTCCCATCGACGCCGTGCGCCGGAATCCCCTGCAGGAACGCCTTCCACGCGGCGAGGCCATCCTTCGACACCAGCGCCTGCACGGCGCGGTAGTCCTCCCATTCAACGTTGTAGGGCGCCTGCAGAATGTCCGACTCGGACGCGGCGAGCGGCACCAGATCCCCGTCCGAGGCGGCCTCCCGCAGCTGTTCATCCAACGCCGCCGCCTGCGCGCTTGCCTCGCGCGGGCTGACCTTTTGCTCCGCGGTCATCCCGGCCAGCCACGCCGTCCCCTCGTTGACCCAGGTCGGTAGGTGATCACCAATCCCAAGCTGGTTGAGCGCCACGTGTGTCAGCTCGTGCGTCAGGACGTTCGCCAGGTCTGCCTCGTCCTGCAGGTTGTACAGCGGGATCCACACCGTGTCGCCCACCGTCAGGCCGCCGGTCTGCTGCACGATGCTGTCAATTTCCCCGGCATCCACCCCGGCCCGCTCCAGCGCCCGGCGATACGTCTGCGGGGATGAGAACAGCACCACCTGCGCCTGCTTGAGCGACGCCCCGGTCACCTGCCTGACCACCCCGGTCGACAGCGATTGCACCACCCCGGCCGCGCTCCGCAGCACCGCCTGAGACACCCGCGCATCGCCCGCTTCCAGCCGCACCGCGCCCGCCTGCACGGTTCCGGCTGTCCGGCGCGATCCGGCCCTCGTGCTCCCGTTCACGCCGACCGCACCGCTTGTGGCGCCCGCGCCGTTCGCCGCGCCTGCGGACGAGCCGCCGGCACCGGCGATCCCGCCGACGCCGGTCCCGCCGACACTCGTCCCGCCGACACTCGTCCCGCCGGCCGTTCCGCCGCCGGTACCGGCCGCGCCGGCCACCCCGCCGCCGGCGCCGGGGTCCCCCACGCCGACACCGGACGGCAGATGGCGCAGATGACGGCTGACGACCTCCGTCTGATCCATCAGCGACTGCAATTGCTGCATCTGCTGCTGGATGGACTGCACCGCCTGGCCGATGGCCTGCGGGGTCGCCTGTCCCGATTGCAACAGAGCGGAAAGATTCTCCCACGCCTGCAACAGTTGTTGCTCCACCCGCTGAATCTGCTGCAGGGGCTGCTGCAGGGCAGCCGGCACGGCGGCCACGGGGGTGTTCCAGCCCGCCCAGGCCGACGCCGCCAACAATCCAATCACCACACCCTTCACGGTCCGCCACCTCCGTTGGCCCCTCGGCCGAATGGATGAATATCGCGTCACCCTTTCAGCGATCACGCGCGTGGCATGCCTCGCCATGCGCCGCTCGAATCCACCAAATTCACGGTACGGATGAGCTTGTCCCGGTGGACGTCGGGATCGCTCGCAACTCTACCCCCATTCTAAAGAGGGAAGATTGAAATCGGCTTGAAACAAGCGCCGTGTGGCCGGCCTATTCCAGTTTGTGGCGTGCGCCGGTGAAGAGATCGATCTCCCACGTACCATTGTACTGCGGACGCGCATTGACCTCCGTGACCCGAAGCGTGCAATCGTGCAGCTCGAAGTCCACGTCGACGCCGCCGCGCGTCACGGCGGCCGACAGCCCATCGATCACCTGGAACAACCGAAACATCGGCCGCAACCGCCACGGAAACGACTCGGGCAGCTGGTGCTCCCCGTGGTGGTGATACCGGATGATCTCCACCGCGTCCGCCGGAAGGTGGTAGAAATTCGCCGCAATCTCCGCGCTCCGGTACGCGTGCAGCTTGCCGTCCTCGAAGACCTCCCTGGGGTCCACCACGTCCCCCGGCTTCAGGTTGGGCTGCGACTTGCCGAGATCGTGGAAGATGATGGTCTGCACCAGCACATCCTTGTCGATCCCGATGACATGCGTCACGCCCTGCGCCCGCATCGCGGCAAAAATCCGCAGGGCGTTGACCACATGCCGATAGCCCCCGTCCTCGATCACCTTGAGGATGGTGATGCGGCCGGTGGCGGGATCGAACTTGTCCGCAAACTCGGGGGTGTTCTTGAGCTTGTGCTCCACCTTGCTGTTGGGGAGCGTGAGGGAAAAGGCGAGGTCGAGCTCGCGCTCCATCCGCGCGAGATCGGTGATGTCGTGCCCGGTGATCAACACACCGCACACCTGCTCACCGCCGCGCTCGCAGAGCGGCACCACGTTCAGCAACACCTCGCGGCCGGTCGCCAGTTTGCGGTGAATGCCGTGCCTTGGCCTGCCGTCCTGCAGCACCTCCTCGACAATCGTCGGCCGGTTCAGCCGCGGCACGATGAGCGCGCGCAGGTCCTTGAAAAAATGCAGGCCCACATACGTGTCGCCGCGCACCCGGAGCATCCGCTTCGCGGTGTCGTTCATGTAGGCCACGTGCAGCGAGGTGTCGAGGACGATGAGCATCTCTCCCATGCTGTCGAGGACATACTCCAAAAACGCCTCCTGCGACACCAAGGTGTTCGTCTTCATCAATAATCCGCCCGCCTCCGCTTCAGGGCCTGCCCTCGATGGCCTCACATTCTCGGGAGGACTCCGCGACGACGCTTGAATCGGTCAGGTGTGCCGCGGTGCGGCGCCTGCCGTGGCGCGGTGCCATGGCGTGGCGCCATGGCGTGGCGCCGTGGCGTGGTGCCGTGGCGCGGTGCCTGCCGTGGCGCGGTGCCGTGGCGCGGTGCCGTGGCGTGGCGCCATGGCGTGGCGCCGTGGCGTGGTGCCGTGGCGCGGTGCCTGCCGTGGCGCGGTGCCTGCCGTGGCGTGGTGCCGTGGCGTGGTGCCGTGGCGTGGCGCCGTGGCGTGGTGCCGTGACCCTGTGCCGTGGCATCACCGGAATGGGTTCCACAGCAAATCCACCTACCGTAGCGTCTCTCGGGTCTCCCGTGGGCATCCCTGGGTTTTCCCTGCCCCTGGCGGCCGATCCACCCTTTCCCGCTGCCGTGCCCGTACGTCGATGTTTCCAATCGGGATAACATTCTTCATCTGTGTAGTCTATTTATTTTATCATCCAGCAAACGTCCATTTTATGCAAGGGGACCCTACGGCATCTGAGTAGAGTTGTGCAATCGCATCGGTAAATCTGCACCCGCCCCACGTCGCGTGGCCCACACTTACGTTGTGACGTGGCCATGATGACCAGGGACCCTACCGACGTGTGCCCACGCCACACGTGGCGTAGCCCGCATTTTTGTTGTAACTCCCCTGCTTCGCGCCGCTTCTCGCCTCCAACACCCGGGGTTTAACACGGATTTTCTTAGTAAATCGGCACGTTCCGCCCAAGATCCCCGCGAGTTACTACGAAAATTCACCACTCAGGCTGCCCAGGCGGGAGGCCATTGGCGCGGAATCGGGGATTTTACTACGAAAATTCAACTTACACCTCTACGTCCCCGCTGTATTATGTCCACCGCCTCCGTTGGAGTCTGCCCACGGGACATGTCCGGAAGCCACAGCCCCATCGTGGCCACGGGCCCCACCGGCGTGCCGGTACCGCCGCACGTCACGAAACCCACATCCCCGTTGCAACGCGGCCATCGTGGGCCACGTCCTCATCGACCTACGCCCGCGCCTCACGTGGCGTAACCCGCATTTTCGTTATAACTCCCCTGCTTCCCGCCGCTTTTCGCCTCCAACCCCCGAGGTTTAACACGAATTTTCGTAGTAACTCGGTACGTTCCGCCCAAGATCCCCGCGAGTTACTACGAAAATTCACCACTCAGGGCCACCCGAGCCGAGACCCCCACCACGAGATCGAGGAGTTTACTACGAAAATTCAACTTACACCTCTACGTCCCCGCCGCACTATGCCCACCTCCTCCGTCGGAGTCTGCCCACGGGACATGTCACCAAAGCCACCGCCTCATCATGGCCACGGGCCCCACCGGCGTGCCGGTGCCGCCGCACGTCACGAAACACACATCCCCGTTGTAGCGCAACCATCGTGTCCGCCGCCCTCATCTGCCCACGTCCACGCCACTCGTGGCGTAACCCGCATTTTCGTTTTAACTCCCCCGCTTCGCGCCGCTTCTCGCCTCCAACACCCGGGGTTTAACACGGATTTTCGTAGTAAATCGGCACGTTCTGCCCAAGATCCCCGCGAGTTACTACGAAAATTCACCTCTCAGGCTACCCAGGCAGGAGGCCATTGGAGCGGAATCGGAGGGTTTACTACGAAAATTCAACTTACGCCTCTACGTCCCCACTGCATTATGTCCACCGCCTCCGTCGGGGTCTATCCACGGGACGTGTCACGAAAGCCACAGCCTCATCGTGGCCATCGGCCCCACCGACGTGCCGGTGCCGCCGCACGTAACGAAACCCACATCCCCGCTGCAATGCGGCCATCGTGACCGCCACCCTAATCTGCCTGCGGCCAGGCCACACACCACGAAACCCGCATTTTCGTTTTAACTCCCCCGCTTCGCGCCGCTTTTCGCCTCCCACCCCTGGGGTTTAACATGGATTTTGAGACTGTCGATTAAGGGCGAGGCGTTACTGGCTCACCTCGCCCTCCGTCTGGATTTTTGTGGGTATTCCCGATGGGGATGGCGGTCAATATCCTGTTTGACCCAGTTTCCCCGGACTATGTGGGCACAGGGCACCCACCTCCTTGGCTTCTTACCCTCTTTTATGCGGTGGTTAATGCGTTTTGGGCAGATC
>NZ_JAIMAV010000091.1 GCF_023511815.1 Alicyclobacillus sp. | reverse complement strand
TGGGCAATCATATCCTCCACCCGGACATCGTCCGTCCGCAGGTGGTGGCGCGCCTGTTCAATCACCTCCGGCGGCATTCCGAGCCGCGTGGCGATGGCCAGGGCGTTGGAACGCCCCGGAACCCCGAGCATCAGCCGATAGGTGGGGCGCAGCGTGTCCACGTCAAACTCGACGCTGGCGTTGATGGCGGCCGGTTCCCGGAAAGCGTAGGCCTTGAGTTCCGCGTAGTGCGTGGTGGCGACCACGCGCGCCCCGCGGGCTCGCAGCCAGTCCAGGATGGCCATCGACAGCGCCGCGCCCTCCGCCGGGTCTGTGCCGGCGCCCAATTCGTCCAACAACACCAGGCTGTGCGCCCCGACCTGGGCCAGCATCCCGATGATGTTGCGCATATGCGAGGAGAAGGTGGACAAACTCTGCTCGATGCTCTGCTCATCGCCGATATCGACGAAAACCGCGTCGCACCAGCTCACTTCGGTCGCCGATCGCGCCGGCACAAAACACCCGGACATGGCGAGCAGGGTCAAGAGTCCGATGGTCTTCAACGCCACCGTCTTGCCGCCGGTGTTCGGCCCGGTGATGATCACCATCCTGAAGTCGTCTCCGAGGTGCAGGTCCATCGGGACCGCCGCCTCCCGCGGGATCAGCGGGTGGCGGGCGCCGACCAACCGCCAAACCCCGTCGCGGCGAAGGCGCGGGCGTTCCGCCCCTTCGCGTTTGGCCCACAGCGCTTTGGCCAGCCAGCTGTCGAGCGTCCCGAGTCTTCGCGCATTCTCCTGCAACGGTTCCGCCACCGCCGCGACGATGCCGCTCAGGCGCTGGAGAATGCGTTCCACCTCGCGGTCCTCGTCGGCCGCCAGCGCCCGCACCCGGGCGCTCATCTGCACAATCTCCTGCGGTTCGATGAACACCGTCGCGCCCGAGGCGGACACATCGTGCACGACACCGGGCACCTGGTGCTTGAACTCGACCCGCACGGGCAGGCAGAAGCTGTCTCCGCGGACGGTGATCACCGGGTCCTGCAGGTAGCGCTGGAGCTGTCGCAGCATCTGGTCGAGCCGCTCGCGGATCCGCGCCTCCTGCGCCCGCTTCTGATGGCGGATGCGGTTCAATTCGGGACTTGCGCCATCGAGCACGAAGCCGTCCTCGTCGATGGCCTGGCGCAGTTCCAGCTCCGTCTGGCGCGCATCGAACAGGCCTTCGGCCAAGGCCGCCAGGCGGGGGATGTCCATCGACTCCGCCGCACTCCCGATCGCGGTGCGCGCCCGCCGGCCGCCGGTGATAAACCAGGCGATCTCGTTCAATTCATCACTGGACAGTATTCCCCCGATGGACGCTTTGCGCAGGTGCGGCTGAATATCGGTGATGCCGGCCAAAGGGACGCCGCCGCGGCGGTACAGCAGCGCCAGCGCCTCGTCGATGGCGGCGAGCTCCTCGTCGGCCTCATCCGGCGACGACAATGGGCGCATGCCGTCAATCCGCGCCTGTCCCAGGCGAGTGGCCGCAAACCCGCGGATCTGGTCCCGAATCTTGTCGTACTCCAACACGTGCAATGCGCGTTCCTGCATGGCGTGTCAACCTGCCTTCGCCAATCGGACCCTCTGTCTTGCCGGTCCAAAAATCCCATCCATTGTACCACATGCCGCCCATGCGGCTGGGAAAGATAACGGTACGTCAAGACGAAAGGAGGAGCAACATGAACATCATCGGAACCGTGGTCCGGTTCGTGGTATCCGCGTTGGTTCTGATGTTCGTCGGATTCCTCGTGCCGGGATTCGGCGTGGTGAACTTCTGGACCGCGCTCCTCGCCGCCGTCGTGATCGCGCTGTTGGGGTGGGCCATCGAGGCGCTGTTCGGACGCCGGATGTCCCCCTACGGCCGTGGTATCGTGGGGTTCATCTCGGGCGCGGTGGTGCTGTACATCGCCCAAATGTTCGTCCCCGGCATGCGGGTCACGGTCCTCGGAGCGCTTCTGGCGTCGCTGGTCATCGGGATCATCGACCTGTTCGTCCCGACCGAGTTTCGGCGCAAAGATGAGGCCTGAGCGCGAACGACGAAACAGGCTGTCCCCTGGGGGACAGCCTGTTTTCTGCTGAAGCGGGTGACGTTGGCCGTCTAGCGCGATGGCAGCCCGGCGGCGCGCTGCGCCTGGGATTCCATCCACGAGACCAGGGTCGAATCGGCCAGTTGCGCCTGCAGGCGGTCGTTGTGAACGTGTTCGAGGACGAGCACCCCGACGTAGACGAACAGCATCGCGAGCACGATGCCGGCCGCCAAGCCCGCCAGACGATTGACCAGGGACAGCACCGGCAGATGGAAGATGGCGTCCACCAGCCCCGCCGCGTAGCGCAGGATCACCCAGGACAGCAGAAACACCGCCGCGAACGACAGCGCCCCGGAGAGATCCCCCATCAACCACGTCGCGACGCCGGGGCGAACCATGGGGGCTTGGGCGTGTCCGATCCAGGACGCCACGGCGGGTTGCAACCAGGGCCGCATCCACCACGCGAGAAGATAGGCCGCAATCCCCCCGCACAGCCGGGTCACCTGCCGGATCAATCCGATCCGGTACCCGTTCCATCCCCCGAGCGCCACCACCGCCACAATCACCAGATCCAGGACATTCACCCACAAAACGCCCCCATCGTCAATGCTTGTCCGTTTGCGCCGGCCACGGCCCGGCGAATTCAACGGGTCGTCGAGGATCGGGTCTGCTGATCCAGGAGATCGAGCAACTCCCGGTACTCCTGTTGGAGCCGAACCAAATCGTCCGCGATGTTGAGGGCGGCCAGCACGGCCTGGCGGCGCAAATCCAGATTCGGATTGGCGGTCGCGATCCGCTGCATCACCGAATCCACCAGCTGGGCGACTTCGCGCAGGTGATCCTCGCTCGCCGGACCCCGGAGGGTGTACTCCTGGCCGCTGATGGTGACGCGAATGCGATGTTGATTGTCCGTGCCCATGGGTCGGCTCCCTCCTTCCCGTTGATTTCGTGCTTCGGCCGTGAAATCCTGCTGGCCGCTGGCGCGGCCGAACTCGTCAACCGCGAAGAGCGGCCGCGAACCGCGCCGTCCAGACCGACAGGACGCGTTGCACCAACCGATCCACCTCTTCGTCGGTGAGCGTCCGCTCCTTCGAACGGAAGGTCAGCCGGATGGCCACGCTCTTTTTGTCCTCCGGAACGCCGGGGCCGGTGTAGACGTCGAAGACGCGGATGTCCTCGAGCAGCCGCTCGCCGTCCGCATGCACCGCCTCCTCCGCCACGCGCAGCAGGTCCTGTGCCATGACATCGCGATGGACGACCACCGCCAGGTCGCGGCGAGCGGCCGGATGCCGCGGAAGAGGCTCGACCAACCAGCGGTCGGACAGGCGCTCCACCACCAGGTCCAGGTCAAACTCCGCGTACACCGCACCCTCCAATTCGAGGGACGCCGCGGTCTTCGGATGCAGTTCGCCGAAACTGCCGATCCGCATCCCCGACAGCCACACCTCCGCCGCGCGTCCCGGGTGCAGCCAGGGCGATGCGGCCGGGCGAAACTCGGCGCCGTCGAGCCACCCGAACGCCTCCAGCCACACCTCCACCGCCCCCTTGGCGTCGTAAAAATCGTACCGGCGCGCCCGGTTCCACACATCCGCATCGGTCGTGCCGAACCACAGGCCGGCCCACTGGGTGCGTTCACACGGCTGCGCATCGAGCGGCAGCCGACGCGGCCAGTACACGCGGGCGATCTCAAAAATCTGCCCGCCGGCGACGTCGCGGGCGAGGTTGTACTGCGCGACCTGGGCCAGGCTCGGAAGAAGATGCGTGCGCAGCACGGAGCGCTCCTCCGACATCGGCATGCGCAGCGGGATCATCTGCCGGTACGGTGAATCCGCCGCGAGGCCGAGCGCGTCCACCGATGAAGGGTGTGTGAGGGCGTATGTGAACACCTCCGTCATCCCCAGGCCGGTGAGCACCTCGCGCGTGCGCCTCCTGAGCCGCTGGCTCGGCGTGCGGACGCCGACGGTCGTGGCGCCGAAGGGCAGCGTCGAGGGAATGGCCCCATACCCAATCAGGCGGGCGATTTCCTCCGCCAGATCCGCTTCCAGCGCGATGTCCGGGCGACGGGTCGGGATGTCGACCTCCCATGCCCCGGCATCGCGCTCCTGCACGGAGAATCCCAGCCGCCGGAACACCGCTCGCATCTCCGACGGAGGAATATCCGTTCCGAGCAGGCGATTGCAACGCTCCGGGGAGAACTCGAGCCGCCTGGCCACCGCGGCCTCCCCGCGGGTGACGGACACCACACCGCCCTCCCGCCGACCGCCTCCCAGGTCGCACAGGAGCTGCGCCGCGCGCACCAGGGCCGCGCGCACCGCCACCGGATCGACACCCTTTTCGAATCGCTGCTGCGCCTCGGAGCGCAGGCCCAGACGTTGGCCGGTGCGCCGCACCGACGCGGCGTCAAAGGTGGCCGACTCGATGACCACCCGGCGGGTGGACGACCGAACCTCCGAATTCTCCCCGCCCATGACGCCCGCGATGCCGATGGCCCGCTCCGGGTCGGCGATGACAATCGTGTCGTCGTTCAGCACCCGCTCCTGCCCGTCGAGCGTCACCAACCGCTCATCGGCGCCGGCCTGGCGCACGATGATGTGCCCCTCCCGCACCTGTTCGAAGTCAAACGCGTGCAGCGGCTGACCCCACTCGAGCATCACGTAGTTGGTCACATCGACCATCAGGTTGATGGGCCGGATCCCCATGGCCAACAGGCGCATCTGCATCCAAAGGGGGGACGGGCGGGGGATGAGCCCGCTGACCACCTGCGCGTCGTAGCGCGCACACCGCTCGGTCTCGATGGAGACGCGAACCGGGGACGGCTCGGGCACGGACGGTTCCGAAGGCGGTGAGAACCTCACGGGCCGATCGTACAACGCGCCGACCTCGTACGCCAGGCCGCGCATCGACAGACAGTCACTGCGATTGGGGGTGAGGCCGATCTCGAGGATCACATCGTCCAACTGCAGCAGTTTCACGATGTCTTCACCGACCGGGGTGTCCTCGGGCAAGACGAACAGCCCTTCGGTCAGATCCTTCGGGAGCAGCTTCACCTCCAACCCCAGTTCCTCCGCGGAGCAAAGCATCCCGTTGGATTCCACGCCGCGGATGGTGACGCGCTTGATGGGACCGCCCGGCAGGGTGGCCCCCGGAAGCGCGGTCGGGACCCTCTGGCCCGCCCTTACATTGGGCGCACCGCAGACGATGGTCAACGGTTCTCCCGCACCGGCATCCACGGTGCACACCTTCAGTCGATCCCCGTTCGGATGCGGCTCACACGTGAGCACATGGCCCACCACCACCCCGCTCACGCCGCGATTGCGCGGTGTGAGCGCCTCCACCTCGAGGCCCGCCGCCGTGAGGCGTTCGGCCAGCGCCCGCGGGGAGATGTCCCGGACATCGACGTATTCACACAACCACTGATAGGACAATCTCACAGGTGATCCTCCTCACGTCTTCACAGCTCACGCCGGTACTCGGCAATCCTCACACCGGACGGGCAAATTGGCGCAACAGGCGCAGGTCGTTCTGATACAGATGGCGGATGTCCTCGATGCCGTATTTGAGCATCGCGATGCGCTCCACGCCCATGCCGAACGCGAACCCGCTGTAGCGCCGGTGATCGTACCCGGCCCAGTCCAGGACGTGCGGGTGCACCATCCCCGCGCCGAGGATCTCAATCCATCCCGTGTCCTTGCACACCCGGCACCCCGCCCCCCCGCAGTTGATGCAGCGCACATCGACCTCGGCGCTCGGCTCGGTGAACGGAAAGAAGCTGGGGCGGAGCCGAACCGCCTGATCCGGGCCGAACATGGCGCGCGCGAATTGTTCCAGCACGCCCTTCAGGTCGCTCATGCGGATGCCCTCATCCACCACCAATCCCTCGATTTGATTGAACGCATGGGAATGGGTGGCGTCATCCTCATCCCGGCGGTACACGCGGCCGGGGACAATCACCTTCACCGGCACCCTGGGGCGCATGGCCTCCATCGTCCGCACCTGCATCGGGGAGGTGTGGGTGCGCAACAAGAGCGCGTCCGTCAGATAAAACGTGTCCTGCATATCGCGCGCCGGATGGTCCTTGGGCAGGTTCAGCTTTTCGAAATTGTACTCGTCCGTCTCCACCTCGGGCCCCTCGGCGATGGTGAAGCCCATGCCGAGGAAGATGTCCTCGACCTCCTGCATGACGCGGACCAGGGGATGGAGCGCTCCCCGTTCCCGCCGGCGGCCCGGAAGGGTCACGTCGACTCGCTCGGAGGCCAGCCGCTCGTTGAGGAGCCTCTCCGACAGCGCTTCCTTCGCCGTCTCCCAGGCGGTCTGCAGCCGATCCCGGCAACGGTTTACCGCCTCTCCCACCCTCGGCCGCTCCTCTGCGGCGACGGATCCCAGCTGCCGCATCACCTGTGACAGAGGGCTCTTCTTTCCCAGATAGCGGACCCGCCACTCCTCGAGCGCAGCCCTGTCCGCGACCTGTTCCAACGCCCCCAACGCCTCCCGTTCGATGTCGAGAATGGTCGTCTCCAATGCTCCGACGTCCACGCGTCGCCCTCCTTCTTCCATCCGGAACCCATGAGCACCCCGTCGGAGGGCGGCATCACACCCGCCCCGATTCCGTCGAACCGGACTTGGCCCATGAGCCCAAAATGAATGAGCAGCCCGTCCTCAAGGGACGAACTGCTCCGTGGTACCACCCTTGTTGGCCATCGGTTCGACGCCGAACCGATGACCCGCTCATGCGCGCGTAACGTGCGCCCCCGGCGCCACCTACACAACCTTTTCGGCCTTCAGCGGCGCGGCTCCAGGGTGAACTTCGCGGCGGCATCGCCTGCCCCGCTCTCAGTCACGGCGGGGCTCCCTGTGAGACATGCCGACGGTACTCTCCCTTTCATGGCCGGATCCATCTTTCGGTCTACGCGAAGTATACTGGAATCGGAACAAGCCCGCAACACCTGTCCAAGAATTCCGGCGGACCCTTCACAACCCTCTGTCTTTTATCCGCAAAACAGCATATGATATGAGCAAACGGGTCGCTCCTGTCAGTGCCCAGGTGCAGTCGTCTTATCAGACTATTCCGTCTTAATCCCTCGGCGCGGGCGCATCGCGGCGGTTTCGCCGCCCGGAGCGTCCGGCGGACCGACAAAGGCTGGTGTGGCGTGAATGATTCTCCAAATGCTGCGCGACCTGCTCATCGACTACGCACTGGATCACCGCGACAGGGAGCTGTTCATGCGCCTGACGTCCGCCGATTGGGAGCAATTTGTCGTCCAACCCGTAGACTGCGTGGATCCAGTCCCCATCCTGGTGATGCATGACCGGGACGCCAAGGCGGTGGTCAAGCTCCAACTCCCCGATTGTCCACAGCCAACCGTGTTCGCGGTTCCGGAGGACGAGTGGGACAGCAGTGGATGGCGAGACCCGTACGGGCTGACGTTTTACGACCGGCTGCGCAGCGCCGGGTTTCGCATCAAGAGCGAGTGGCGCACGGTGCAGCCGAACGATTGGCAGGCGCTCCAGCGCAATTGCCGTGTGGTGCATCCGCTCGATTTGGCCATCGCGCATCCCTCCAAGACCCTGCGCATCCAGTCGTCGCAGCGCCGGTTCACCAGCAACACCCCGTGACCCGCGGCCGGACGTCTCCCGCCGTCCGTCGGCGGGATCCATTCCATTCGAAACCACCGTGCCACGCGAATAGAACGGAGCGCCGCCGCTCTCTCTGGAGAACGGCGGCGCTTGGCATCGGGTCACCCCGCGCGACGCCCGGGTCAACCCTGGATGTCGACGTTCAACAGTTCGTCCGATCCGGTGGCGCTCGGCACGAAGCCGGTCACCTTCTTGCTCGCGGCCAGAGGCGGTGTCGAGTGATCCAGCGGCACCCACGGCGCGTCCTTGAAGATGATCTGCTCCGCCTGCTTGTACAGCTGGGCCCGCTTCTGCTGATCCGTCTCCTTCTGCGCCTGCGTCAACAGCTGGTGCACCTGTGGATTCACGTAGAACGCCACGTTCTGGGCTGGCGGCTTGGCGTTGTCCGAATCCAACAGAACGTACAGGAAGTCGTCCGGATCCCCGTTGTCGCCGCTCCAACCGAGCAGGCACATGGTGTGCTCGCCGTTGGCGGTTTTCTTCAGGTACGTGGCCCAATCGTACGTGACGATCTTCGCCTGGATGCCGATTTTCTTCAGGTCGTCCTGAATCGCGGCCGCGATTTTTTGCGGATCCGGCATGTAGGGCCGTGCCACCGGCATCGCCCACAATTCCGTCTGGAATCCGTTCGGATAACCGGCTTCCGCCAACAGCTGCTTCGCCTTCGCGATATCGACTGGGTAATCTTGGATGGAGGTGTCATTGCCCCACATGGTCGGCGGCAACGGGGTCACCGCCGGGGTTGCCAACCCGTTGAAGTACGCGTCGACGATGGCCTTTTTGTCAATGGCCATGTTGATGGCCTGTCGGACCCGGACGTCATTGAACGGCTTCTTCTGCGTGTTGAACGCCAGATATCCGACGTTGTTGCTCGGCCGCAGGAAAAGCTGCAGGTTCGGGTCGGACTTGATCGTCTGGACGTCCACGGGATTGACCCCGTCGATGATGTCGAGTTCGCCGGACTGCAGGGCGTTGAGCCTCGACTTGTTGTCCTGAATCACCTGGAACACAACCTGATCCAGGTGCGGAAGACCGCTCTGCCAATAGTTCGGATTCTTTTTCAGCACAATCTTGTCGTTCTGCTTCCAGCTGACAAATTCAAATGGGCCTGTGCCAACCGGATTCCGGGCGATATCGCCCTGGTGATCCTGGATATCCTTCGGCGAGGCGATGGCGAAGCACGGCATCGCCATATCCGCCAGGAACGGAGCGAACGGATGTTTGAGGTCGAACTCCACGGTGTATTCGTCGACCTTCTTCACATCCTGCAGGACGAGGCCCGGGTCCCCCTTGAAACCTCCGAACATCGACGCGAAGTACTCAAAATCGCCCTTGTGATACGGGTTGGACTTGTCCATCCAGCGGTCGAAGTTGAACACGACCGCGTCCGCGTTGAAGTCCGTCCCATCCTGGAACTTCACCCCTTTGCGGAGATGGAACGTCCACTTGAGTCCATCGCTCGACGCGCTCCAATCCGTGGCGAGGCGGGGCTGGATGTCGAACGTGCCGGGTTTGTAGTCCACCAGCGTTTCGTAGATCTGTTGCGTGACTCGGAACGATTCACCGTCGGTCACGTCCGCCGGGTCCAGCTTCACACTGTCGCCACCCCGGCCAAACACCAGGGTTTTGGATCCTGACGAGGTCCCTCCGCCGGAGGTTCCGTTCGCCGCGTTCCCGGCCGATGGAGCCGAAGCGTTGCCGCATCCGGCCAATGCCAACATCAGCGCGGTGGCGGTGCCAACGGCTGCGATCCAGGTTCTGCGCACACAAGTTCCCCCTCATTCATCTACTATTTTAAATGATGGAATAACCATGTTCAGTATACAGAGGAAGTTGTTCTCCGGTCAAGCCAATCGGCTGGTCGGACGAAGGCCGTGCCACGGCCTGGGCCGTCGCCTCCACGGTTGCCATCGGTCGACCCGTGCGAGGGTTCCCCACCGTTCCACAGGTCATTTCATCTTTGGATCCAGCGCATCGCGCAGACCGTCACCGAACAGGTTGAAGCCCAGCACGCTCAGCGCGATCGCGATGCCGGGCGCCGCCACGATCCACGGCGCGTTGGTGATGTAGTCCTTCGCGTCGGAGAGCATCTTCCCCCACTCGGGGCTCGGCGGCTGCGCCCCCAACCCGAGAAACCCGAGCGCGGCCGCGTCCAGAATGGCGGTGCCGATCCCGAGCGTCGCCTGGACAATCAGCGGCGCCCAGCTGTTGGGAAGCACATGGCGGAACAACAGCCGGCTCGTGGACATACCCAGCGCGCGGCACGCCAGGATGTATTCCTCCTGCTTGACGCTGAGGACGCGGGATCGAATCAATCGGCCATAGGTCGGCACGTTGATGATCGCCACCGCCAGCAGCGCGTTGAACAGACCCGGTCCGAGGATGGCGACGATGGCGATGGCCAGGAGAATGCTCGGGAAGGCCAGCATGACGTCGAAGACGCGGGAGATCAGAACATCCGCCCAGCCCCCGAAGAAACCCGCGACAAGGCCCAGCAGCGCCCCGACCACCAGCGAGGCGATCACCGAGAAGAATCCGATGGTCAGGGAGATCCGTGCGCCGAACAGGAGGCGCGACAGCTCGTCCCGCCCGGCCTCGTCCGTGCCCAGCCAATGCTGCGCCGAGATCCACTGCAGGTGATGCGCGAGATCCTGATCGGTCGGATCGTAGGGTGCCAACAGAGGGGCGAGCAGGCCGATGACGATGAACAGCACCACAATCCCGCCGCCCACCATGGCCGCGCGTTGCTTGCGCAGCCGCTTCCACGCCTCCAGCCAGATGGATCGTCTCGGTGGTGTCCAGGCCCCGGGCTCGACGGGCGTCGCAGCGGCCGCAGGTTGGTTCGCGTTCATGCTATCCCCCCGTTACTTGTACTGAATCCGCGGGTCGAAATAGGCGTACAGAAGGTCCACAATCAGATTGACGATAATGAAGATGGTGGACAGCACGAGAATGCCGGACTGAATCACCGGGTAGTCGCGAGCGCCGATCCCGTTGTACAGGTACAGCCCGACACCGGGCCA
>NZ_JAIMAV010000090.1 GCF_023511815.1 Alicyclobacillus sp. | reverse complement strand
GCTTTGAGATGCGTACGGTAGGAGGAAGGTTGTCCACCGCCTCACCAGAAACGCTTGATCTTCAGTTTTTTGCTCCCGATGAGTTGCCGACGGATATACTACCCATGCACCCGGCATGGCTATCAGACGCGCTTGCTAAGACACAAGCGGCATTCATCCGATGATGTCCGTTAGTTGAACAGGCGAAGCAATCGTGCTTCCTAAGAACGCAGAGGGTGAAGATGAAATTTGAACACGACGTGTTTGTCTCCGCCATTCACGGCGGGGGCCTAGTTTACTGCAAAGTCCCTGTCCGCCTCGCCTACGGCCGGTGTCACGAGGCGGTCTTATGCACCGCTAACCGTTGTCAGGTACTTCGATGCCATTGCAACGCGTCATGCGTAGCAAATCAGCCGTTGAGTATTGATTTGGCGTCGTCCGCACATAAAATGGAACATACGTTCGGTATGTGCGAGGTGCCATCCATGTCCGTATACTCCACCGTTCCATCGAGATTCTGGAGTTTGCGTTGGACGGGTTTACGCCGCGCGTGTTCCGGGATCGTGGCGTGATTCGCGTGATCAAGGATCTCATCGACCGCTGGGCTGAGATCGGAGACTGGCTGAACGGAGAACGCGGCAGGTGGGTGTTCCGCGTTCTCACCGAAGACATGGGCGTATTTGACATTGAACGCGTCGAGGAGCCTGCACCTGGCGTAGAAGCCAGAAGCACGGCGGTTGAGCCAAACAGATACGGCGTGAGGTGGTATCTGTACAGGGTGTGGGATTAGGTTCGAGCACGGGGAGTCTCCGTGTGCGCTGGTGGCTTTGCTTCGCAATCATTGAATCAGCAGGCCTTCGTAAAGCTACGGTCGGGACCGAACAATGGTCTCAAACCGGACCGCAGTGGTAATCGAGGGCGGAAAGGGTGGCGGGATATGTACGTGATTGTGTGCGGATTGTGTGCGAACTCAGCGCAATTCAAAGGATAACGAGATCAAAACATGTGGTGTTCGATGGCCAGAATTACCCGTACTTACGCGATTCATTGGCACTCAGAGAAACTCAGTTAAACATGATGAAATCGGTCTTCGATTGCCTTCTAAGCTGTGGGTCGGGGGTTCGAATCCCTCCTGAGACGCCAAGGTACGACGCGGGTTCTCCGGTGATCCGGAGGACCCGCGTTGTTGTTTGATCCGATGGACGTTTCGCAAAGTTGCGCCGATGGGTGAAACGGGGGGCGGTGCAATCTGAAACGCCGGGGGCGGTGTGGCCGGTGCGATGCGGTGAGCCGCCGGACGGTTGGGTGCTCCGGGTGACGAGGCGGGCGAAGTTGAGATTGGCATGAATTTTGCTAATGGGTGGGGGTGCGCGTCCCTCCAGAACATCCGGACAGGCGGTGTGGGAGGTGGTCGATGAAGGCGGTTTCCGCCCTGTCGAAACGGGGATGCGGCATCCATCATCCATGGCGG
Source organism: Alicyclobacillus sp. (assembly GCF_023511815.1). GTDB lineage: Bacteria > Bacillota > Bacilli > Alicyclobacillales > Alicyclobacillaceae > Alicyclobacillus_H. Next base: position 9,306 of record NZ_JAIMAV010000090.1, on the reverse strand, counting down.
GGAGAAGGCGGCGTGTCGAAGCCTTCACCGAACGGCCGGCAGACGTCAGGCGGTCCCTCCGGCTGGACGTGTCACGACATCAGGAGAAAGGTGGGTTCCGTGTGCAACGTTCTGTCCATCCTGTGCAGCGGCGAACCAACGCGCGCTGGTGGATCGCGGTCTTGATGTGGGCGGCCATCGCCATCAACTACATAGACCGCACAAACCTGTCGGCCGCAGCGCCGGTCATTCAGAAGCAGCTTCACATCAGCACGGTCGAAATGGGCATCGTCATGTCTTCGTTCTTCTGGACCTACGCCTTCTTTCAAATTCCGTCGGGCTGGTTCGCGGACCGGGTCGGCCATCGCATCAGCCTGGCGTTCTCCGTCGGCTGGTGGTCGTTGATGACGGCCTTGATGGCCGCGGCCCGGGGGTTCGGATCGCTCGTCGGCATCCGGCTGTTGCTCGGCCTGGGGGAGGCCGGGGCGTATCCGAGCAATGCGGGCGTGACGGCCAAGTGGTTCCCGGATCGGGAGCGCGCCCGGGTGTCGGGGTTGTTCGACAGCGGATCGAAGGTCGGCACCGCGGTCGCGATGCCGCTCATCGTGTTTCTGATGTCCCGGTTCGGATGGCAGGTTCCCTTCATCGTCTCCGGACTGCTCGGGTTCATCTGGGTCGCCCTGTGGGTGTGGTACTACCGGGACCCGGAACGGCACCGGTACGCGAACGAGGCGGAGCTCCGCTACATTCGCGAGGGTCAGGTGAAACAGGACGGGCTCAACCCCGGCGCGCCGATGAAATGGTACGAGCTGTTCCGTTACCGCAACATCTGGGCGATGTGCGTCGGCTTTTTCACCCTGAACTACGCCATCTACTTTTTCATCACCTGGTTTCCCGCATATCTGGTCAATGAGCGCGGGATGAAGATGATGACCATGGGCTTCGTCGCCATGATCCCGCCCTTGGTCGGCCTCATCGCCGAACTCGTCGCCGGCTGGACGATGGACGCGCTGTTCTCCCGCGGTTGGTCGCTGACGCTCGTGCGAAAGACCCACCTGGTGGGCGGCATGATTGTCGCGTCGTCGATCGCGCTGGCGGGTCTCGCCCATTCGGCCGCCATGGCGGTGGCGCTGCTGGCGGTCTCCTACGCGGGGCTCGAGTTTGCGGCGTGCGCCATCTGGTCGCTGCCTGGTGATGTGGCGCCGCGGAACATGACCTCGACGGTGGGCGGCATCCAGAACTGCGCCTCGAACATCGCCGGCATCCTCGGTCCGATTGTCACCGGGGCGATTGTCGCGAAGACCCATTCGTTCGTGCCGGCGCTGGTGGTCTCCGGTCTGATGACCGTGATCGGCGCGTTGACCTATCTGCTTTGGCTCGGCCGTGTGGAGCCGATTCAACCGCGCCGAAGCGCCGCGGATGCGCGGATGGTCGAATCGCGGGTCGGTTGAGGACATCGTCTGTGACGGGCGGGCGCCGCTCCAGAGGGAGCGGCGCCCTTGCGTAGGGCGGCTGCGAAGGTGTTTTTCGCGCGCCCGTTGCTTGAAGGAAGCGCGTCATGTTAAAATGGCTGGCGTATTCACGTACCGTGGGATTTCGAGACAACCGGCGCAGGGCGCATCACGGCGCACCAGCTCGTCGGAACCATCGGGCTCGGTGCGGGTTCGGTGTGTGTGGGGAGGACATTGTATGACGGTGAAATGGGAGAAGACGCAGACCAATGTAGGCGTGCTAGAGGTGGAAGTGCCTAGCGATAGATTCGCGGAAGCGCTCGATGTCGCCTTCAAGAAGGTGGTCAAGCGCGTCGTGGTGCCCGGCTTCCGGAAGGGCAAGGTGCCGCGCAAGCTGTTCGAAGCGCGCTTCGGCGTGGAGGCCCTGTACCAGGACGCGGTGGAGTACCTGTTGCCGCGTGCCTACGCGGACGCGGTGCAGGAGACGGGCATCGAGCCGGTGGCGCAACCGGACATCGACGTCGTCCAGGTGGAGGCCGGAAAACCGTTTGTCTTCAAGGCGACGGTCACGGTCAAGCCGGAGGTCGAGCTCGGTCAGTACAAGGGCCTCGAGATCCAGGACAAGCCGTTCGAGGCGGACGAGGCGGCGGTGCAGGAGGAGCTGGAGAACATCCGCAAGCTGCATGCCGAAATCAATCCGGTCGAGGACGGCGAGGTTCAGGAAGGCGACACCGTCGGCATCGACTTTTTCGGCACCATCGACGGCGAGCCGTTCGAGGGCGGCGAGGGCGAGAACTTCCAGCTGGAAATCGGCTCCGGCACCTTCATCCAGGGCTTCGAGGAACAGATCATCGGGATGAAGCCGGGCGAGGAGCGGGAGATTGAGGTCACCTTCCCGGAGAACTATCACATCAAGTCCCTCGCGGGCAAGCAGGCGAAGTTCAAGATCAAGCTGCACGACATCAAGCGCAAGTTCCTGCGCGAGGTCAACGACGAGTTCGTGCAGGAGATCAGCGACTTCCAGACGGTCGACGAGTTCATGGAGGATCTGCGCAAGCAGGTCGCGGCCCGCAAGGAGGCCGAGCATCGCCAGTACCTCGAGGAGCAGGCCGTCGAGGCGGCGGTGGCCCAGGCGAAGGTGGAGATCCCTCAGGTGATGATCGATCACGAGGCCGAACACCTGCTCTCCCACTTCGCGCAGCAGCTGGCGATGCAGCAGATCCCGCTCGAGGCGTACCTGGAGTTCTCCGGCATGACCCGCGAGGAACTGCGGGATCAGTTCCGGGACACCGCCGAGAAGAACGTCCGCACGTCGCTGGTGCTGGAGGCCATCGCGAAGGCGGAGGGCCTGACGGTCAGCGACGAGGAGATTGAGGCGGAGCTCTCCCGCATCGCGGAGGCGGCCGGCCTGCCGCTGGAGCGCGTGCGTGAGCTGTACCAGCTGCGCGACCCGGGATTTGCGGGGATGCGTTCCGAACTTCAGACCCGCAAGACGGTCGCATTCTTGGTTGAGAATAGCAAAGTGGCCTGAGTTGGTGTACAATCAGAATACGGGAAACGACTGCGTCAAGGGACAAGGCACGAATTCCGTGCCTTGTTTTTCCACAGTCACGCCGTCCCAGGATGCGAGCGAGGAGGGAGTGCGATGAGCCTGACGCCCATCGTCATCGAGCAGACGAGCCGCGGGGAACGCTCGTACGACATCTATTCGAGGCTGCTGCGCGACCGCATCATCATTCTCGGCACGCCGATTGATGATTACGTCGCCAACAGCATCGTCGCCCAGCTGTTGTTTCTGGCTGCGGACGACCCGGAGCGGGACATTCAGCTGTACATCAACAGCCCCGGCGGATCGGTGACGGCCGGACTGGCCATCTACGACACGATGCAGCACATCAAGCCGGATGTCTCCACGATGTGCATCGGGATGGCGGCGAGCATGGGCGCCGTCCTGCTCGCGGCGGGGGCGAAGGGGAAGCGCTACGCCCTGCCGAACAGCGAGATCATGATCCACCAGCCGCTCGGCGGCGTGCAGGGTCAGGCGTCGGACATCAAGATCCACGCCGATTGGATCCTGAAGACGAAGGATAAGCTAAACCGCATCCTGGCAGAACGGACGGGTCAACCGCTGGAGAAGGTGGAGCGGGACACGGATCGCGACAACTTCCTCTCCGCCGAAGAGGCGAAGGCCTACGGGCTGATTGACGAGGTGATTGTGCGTCACGGGTGACCGGGCGCCGGAGTGCGGGAGGCGCGCTCCACCCGGTCCGTGAGGGCGGGCGGAGCGCGCGTGCCCGACCGAGGGAGGGAACCGAATGTTCAAGTTCAACGACGAAAAAGGTCAGCTGAAGTGCTCGTTCTGCGGGAAAACGCAGGAACAGGTGCGGAAGCTGGTGGCCGGTCCCGGCGTATACATCTGCGACGAGTGCATTGAGCTGTGCAACGAGATCGTCGAGGAGCAACTCGGGGACGAGGAGGAGTTCGATCTCAAGGACGTCCCGAAGCCGACGGAGATCAAGGCGATCCTCGACCAGTACGTCATCGGCCAGGAGCTGGCGAAGAAAGCGCTGTCGGTGGCCGTGTACAACCATTACAAGCGCATCAACGTCGCCGGCAACAAGTCGGACGACGTCGAGTTGACCAAGAGCAACATCCTGCTCATCGGGCCGACGGGCAGCGGCAAGACGCTGTTGGCTCAGACCCTGGCGCGGATTCTGAACGTGCCGTTCGCCATCGCGGACGCGACCTCGCTGACCGAGGCCGGGTACGTCGGCGAGGATGTGGAGAACATCCTGCTCAAGCTGATTCAGGCGGCGGATTACGACGTCGAGAAGGCGGAGCGCGGGATCATTTACATCGACGAGATTGACAAGATTGCCCGCAAGTCGGAGAATCCGTCCATCACGCGGGACGTCTCCGGCGAGGGCGTGCAGCAGGCGTTGCTCAAGATCCTGGAGGGGACCGTGGCCAGCGTCCCGCCGCAGGGCGGCCGCAAGCATCCGCATCAGGAGTTCATCCAGATTGACACCACCAACATCCTGTTCATCTGCGGCGGCGCGTTCGATGGCCTGGAGACCATCATCAAGCGGCGGCTCGGCCGCAAGGTGATTGGCTTCGGGGCGGGGTCGAGCCCGCAGACGGACGTGGCCGACCGCGACGTGTTGACGAAGGTGTTGCCGGAGGACCTGTTGAAGTTCGGGTTGATTCCGGAGTTCATCGGACGCCTCCCGGTGATCACCACGCTCGAGATGCTCGACGAGGCGGCGCTCAAGCGCATCCTGACGGAGCCGAAGAACGCGCTGGTCAAGCAGTTCCAGAAGCTGATGGAGATGGACGACGTGGCGCTCGAGTTTCACGAGGACGCCCTGACGTACATCGCCAAGGAGGCCATCAAGCGCGGCACCGGGGCGCGCGGATTGCGCGCCATCATCGAGGGCATCATGCTCGACGTGATGTACGAGTTGCCGAGCCGCGACGATGTGAAAAAGTGCATCATCACCAAGGAGGCGGCGATGCGCGAGCAGGGCCCGCTGTTGCTCGGCAAGGACGGCAAGGCGACCAAGATCATCCGCAAGTCGGAGGAGACCGCCTGAGGTCCGCGGCGACGGCCGGCGGATTGCTGGCGGGGTGATGGTGAGAGGGCGCCCGCTCCCGGTTACGGGGGCGGGCGTTTTGGTTTACCCATGGATGCGCGGGGGAATACTGGAGGTATCCGATTGCGACATCCAGGGAGGGGTAACCGTGAGCGCGACCGTGCTGGCCGTGATACAGGTGTTTTTCGCCGTGGTCATCGGCCTCTACTTTTGGAATCTCCTGAAGACCCAGAACAGCAACCGCAACGCCATCGAGAAAGAGTCGCGCAAGGAGCTGGAGAAGCTGCGCCGGATGCGGTCCATCTCGTTGACCGAGCCGCTGTCCGAGAAGACGCGGCCGGCGTCGTTGGAGGACATCGTCGGCCAGAAGGACGGGTTGAAGGCGCTGCGCGCCGCGCTGTGCGGTCCGCACCCGCAGCACGTGCTGATCTACGGCCCCCCCGGGGTCGGCAAGACGGCGGCCGCCCGGGTGGTGCTGGAGGAGGCCAAACGCAGCCCGGGATCGCCGTTTCGGCCGGACGCCAAGTTCGTCGAGATTGACGCCACGACGGCCCGGTTCGACGAGCGCGGCATCGCGGACCCGCTCATCGGCTCGGTGCACGACCCCATCTACCAGGGGGCGGGCGCGATGGGGATGGCCGGCATCCCGCAGCCCAAGTCCGGGGCGGTCACCAAGGCGCACGGCGGAATTCTGTTCATCGACGAGATCGGCGAGCTGCACCCGATTCAGATGAACAAGCTGCTCAAGGTGCTCGAGGACCGCAAGGTGTTCCTGGAGAGCGCCTACTACAGCTCGGAGGACAACACCATCCCGTCGCACGTGCACGACATCTTTCAGAACGGCCTGCCGGCCGATTTCCGGTTGGTCGGGGCGACCACCCGGTCGCCGGAGGAGATCCCCCCCGCCATTCGATCCCGCTGCGTCGAGATCTTCTTCCGGCCCTTGACGAAGGAGGAGATCTGGCGGATTGCCCGCAACGCGGCGGAGAAATTGGGGATGACCATGCCGGAGGCGGCGGTGCAGGAGGTGGCCAAGTACGCGACCAACGGCCGCGAGGCGGTCAACATGGTACAGATTGCGGGCGGGCTGGCGCTGACCGAACAGCGGCAGGAGATCCGCCTGGAGGACGTGCAGTGGGTGATTCAGTTCGGGCAGTTGAGCCCGCGGCCGGAGCGCAAAATTCACGATCACCCGATGGTCGGCGTGGTCAACGGCCTGGCCGTCAACGGGCCGGCCTCCGGCATGCTGTTGGAGATTGAGGTGACGGCGACCCCCTGTGCCCAGCCGGGCAAGGGAAGCGTCACCATCACGGGGTTGGTCGAGGAGGAGACGCTGAGCCAAGGAGGGCGCAGCGTCCGGCGCAAGTCGATGGCGAAGGCCTCCCTGGACAACGTGTTGACCGCGCTCTCCCGCGTGGTGAAACTGAACGTGCGCGATTACGACCTGCACGTGAATTTCCCCGGCGGGATGCCGGTGGACGGGCCGAGTGCCGGGATCGCCATGGCGACGGCGGTGTATTCGGCCATCACCGGGATCCCCGTGTCCAACACGGTGGCGCTCACGGGAGAGCTGTCCATCCGCGGGCTGGTGCGCCCGGTGGGCGGTGTGCCGACGAAGATTGAGGCGGCCCGGGAGGCGGGCGCGCAGACGGTGATCATCCCGAAGGAGAACTGGCAGGAGATCTTCCTGCAGATGGACGGGATCAAGGTCGTGCCGGTGGAGCGGTTCGAGGATGTCCTGCGACTCGCCCTCGAAGAACGCGCCCAGACCGGCGGCGCCATCCCGGTATCGGGCGTCGCGGCCGCCGGCGCGGTGGGCGGCACCACCATCACGTCCGCGCATCGGAGCCACTGACCTTCGCACGGCCGGGGCAGGGCCGGCCGGCGCTCGGGATGGTCCGGCGGCGATGGACCGCCGGGCCATCCTTTTGCTTTCCGGGCGGGACGGGGGGTGGATTAGACTTTGGGATCCCGTTTCTGTACAATAAAGGCCAATTCCTTCCCTGCCGGGTGGCCGCGAAGGCCCGGCTGAAGCGGGCGAACTTGGGGGTGAGGTGTGTGGAGAGGCCTTCTGGCGATGTGTTCCCCCTGCTGCCGCTGCGGGGACTGCTGGTGTACCCGGGCATGGTGCTGCACTTCGACGTCGGCCGCGAGAAATCCGTCAAGGCGTTGGAAAAGGCCATGCTGGGCGGGGAGCACCTGATTGTGCTGGCCTCGCAGGAGGACGGCCAGGTGGATGACCCGACCGAGGACGACCTGTTTCGCGTCGGCACCATCGCGCGGGTGAAGCAGATGATGAAACTGCCCAACGGGACCATCCGCGTGTTGGTGGAAGGGCTGGAACGGGCTGAGATAGAGGCGTTTCTGCGGGCCGACGAATGGTTCGAGGTCCGCGTGCGGCGCCATCCGGACGAGGAGCCGCGGGAGACGCCGGAGCTGCAGGCCCTGGTTCGGTCGGTGCTGCAGCAGTTTGAGCAGTACGCCAAGCTGTCGAAGAAGATTGACCAGGAGACATATCTGTCCGTCATGGACATTGAGCAACCCGGCCGTCTGGCGGACGTCATCGCGTCCCACCTGCCGCTGAAAATCCGGGATAAGCAGGATGTGCTCGAGGCGTTTGACATCACCCGGCGCCTCGAAAAGGTGTTGCAGGTGCTCTCCGATGAGCGCGAGGTGCTGGAGCTGGAGAAAAAGATCCACCAGCGCGTGCGCAAACAGATGGAGCGCACCCAGAAGGAGTACTACCTGCGCGAGCAGATGAAGGCCATCCAGAAGGAGCTGGGCGATCGCGAGGGACGCGCGGCGGAGGTCGAGGAGCTGCGCGAGGCGATGGCGAAAAAGCCGTTGCCCGAGGCGGTCGCGGAGCGGCTGGAGAAAGAGATTGAGCGGTTGGAGCGCATCCCGCCCGCGTCGGCGGAGGGCACCGTCGCGAGGACGTACATCGACTGGCTTCTGGCCCTGCCCTGGCTGGAGTGGGCGGAGTCGGAGGTCGACCTGGAGCGCGCGCAGAAGATCCTCGATGAGGAGCACTACGGACTGGAGAAGGTCAAGGAGCGGATGCTGGAATTTCTGGCGGTGCAGAAGCTGGTGGGCCGCCAGTCGGGACCCATCATCTGCCTGGCCGGGCCGCCCGGGGTGGGCAAGACCTCCCTGGCGCGGTCCATCGCGACCTCGCTTGAGCGGCCGTTCGTGCGCGTTTCGCTCGGCGGTGTGCGGGACGAGGCCGAGATCCGCGGGCATCGGCGGACGTACGTCGGGGCTCTGCCGGGCCGCATTCTGCAGGGGATGAAACAAGCCGGAAAGCGCAACCCGGTGTTTTTGCTCGACGAGATTGACAAGATGGCGAGCGACTTTCGCGGAGATCCGGCGGCCGCCATGCTGGAGGTGCTGGATCCCGAACAGAACAGCAATTTTTCGGATCATTACATCGAGATCCCGTTCGATCTCTCGGATGTGCTGTTCATCACCACCGCGAACGACGTGTACCAGATCCCGGGGCCGCTCAGGGATCGGATGGAGATCATCCATCTGTCCGGGTACACGGAGGTGGAGAAGCTCCAGATTGCCAAGCGGCACCTGTTGCCGCGCGAGCGGGAGAACCACGGTCTGCGCGGGGATCGCATCCGCATCTCGGACGAGGTGTTGCTGGAGGTGATCCGCGGCTACACCCGCGAGGCGGGGGTGCGGCAATTGGGCCGGGTGCTCGCCGCCATCTGCCGCAAGGTGGCGCGGCGCGTCGCGGAGGGTGAGCAGAAGCGGGTGACGGTGACGAGCAGGCTGTTGACGGAGTTCCTCGGTCCTGCGCCGTACCGCCACGGGCGCATGGAGGAAGAGGACCAGGTCGGCGTGGTCAACGGCCTGGCGTGGACCCCGGTGGGCGGCGACACACTGGTGGTGGAGGTGTCGGTGGTCCCCGGCAAGGGCAAGATTGTCCTCACGGGGCACCTGGGCGAGGTGATGCGCGAGAGCGCGCAGACGGCCCTGTCCTACATCCGGTCGCGCGCCCGCGTCCTTCGCATCCCGGCCGACTTCACGGAGAAGGTGGACATTCATGTTCACGTGCCGGAGGGAGCCATCCCGAAAGACGGCCCGTCCGCCGGGATCACGATGGCGACGGCCATCGCCTCGGCCCTGACGAACCGGCCGGTCCGGCACGACGTCGCCATGACCGGGGAGATCACCCTGCGCGGCCGCGTGCTGCCCATCGGCGGGCTGAAGGAGAAGGTTCTGGCGGCGCACCGGGCGGGCATCCGGACGGTGTTGATGCCGGTGGACAACGAGAA
>NZ_JAIMAV010000089.1 GCF_023511815.1 Alicyclobacillus sp. | reverse complement strand
TGGCGACGAGCGGGTGCGACCTTGGGAAAACCTACTGGACCTAAGCCACAGCGTTTACTCAAAGAGCTGCCACCCCCATTGCTCTCATTCCGCGGGGGTACATAATGAAAAAGACGACGCTACGCGGTTCACTGCCTTTCATTCTGTCCGTGGCGGCGCTGTCCTTTCCGCTTGGTGGTGTGTTCGACACAGCCACCATTTTTTTGGATACGGTGGCCTGGTACGTCGGCGCCATCGTGGTGGTGTTGATTGTGTGCGTCGGGGCGCTGTTCGATATGCTGGGGGTCGCATCGGCGGCGGCCCGCGAGACGCCGTTTCACGCGATGGCGTCGAAGCGGGTGTTCGGTGCCAAACGCGCCATCACCATCGTGCGCAATGCGGAGAAGGTCTCGAGCATCTGCAGCGATGTCGTCGGCGACATCGCGGGCGTGCTCAGCGGTGCCGGTGCGCTGGCGGTGGCCGGACAGTTGAATCGCGCGCTGGCGGTGACGGGATGGCAGGAGGAGTTGACCATCATCGTCATCACCGCGCTCGTCACGGCCCTGACCGTCGGGGCCAAGGCCATCGGCAAAACGCTCGCCATCCAGGCGCCGACTCCCATCGTGCTGTATGCGTCCAAATTGTTGGAATCCATTCTGGGTTTTTGGAGACGCTCTCCCCGTAGAGGCGATAAGCGGGCGCGGGCGTAACCCGGATTGAACCGGTGCGAGGTGTTGATCACGCTGCTGGAAAACGTCAATCAACCGTCGGATGTCAAGCGGCTGACGGAGGCGCAGCTCATCGAGCTGGCGTCGGAGATCCGCGCGTTTTTGATTGAGTCCATCGCCAGGACGGGCGGTCACTTCGGTGCGAACCTCGGGGTGGTCGAGCTGACGCTCGCGTTGCACCGGGTGTTCGACAGCCCGCGCGACAAGATCGTCTGGGACGTGGGTCACCAGGCGTATGTCCACAAGATCCTGACGGGGCGCCGGGAACAGTTTCCCACGCTGCGCCAGTACAAGGGGCTCTCCGGGTTTCCAAAACGTTCCGAGAGCCCGCACGACGCGTTCGGGGCCGGCCACGCCAGCACCTCCATCTCGGCGGCGCTCGGCATGGCGGTGGCGCGGGATCTGTCCGGAGAACATCACCACGTGGTCGCCGTCATCGGAGACGGGGCGCTGACCGGCGGCATGGCGATGGAAGCGCTCAACCACGCGGGGCATCTGGGCACCAACCTGCTCGTGATCCTGAACGACAACGAGATGTCCATCTCCGAGAACGTCGGCGCCGTCTCCAAATATCTGACCCGGCTTCGGACGGACCCGACGTATTCGCGCGCGAAGGCCGAGGTGGAATCGGCGTTGCGCAAACTCCCCGCCATCGGGGAGAAGCTGACCAAGACCCTCGAGAAGGTCAAGGACTCGATGCGCCACCTGGTGGTCCCCGGCATGCTGTTCGAAGGCTTCGGGTTCAAGTATTTGGGCCCGGTCGATGGGCACGATCTCCCATGCCTGATCCGGGTCCTGGAGGATGCGAAGCGTCTGCGCGGACCGGTCCTCATCCACCTGGTGACGAAAAAGGGGAAGGGGTACCCGTCGGCGGAGGACGCGCCGGACAAGTTTCACGCGTGGCCGGGGGGTTCACCCGGAAAAGGGGCGCCGTCGTATTCCAGCGTGTTCGCGGACACCCTGACCCGCCTGGCGGAGGCGGATGAGCGCGTTGTCGCCGTCACGCCGGCGATGATCCAGGGGTCGGGACTCACCGGCTTCCAGAAGAAATTCCCGCGCCGGTTGTACGATGTCGGCATCGCCGAACAGCACGCCGCAACGTTCTGCGCCGGGCTGGCCGCCAGCGGCAAGCGGCCCGTTTTGGCCATTTACTCGACGTTCCTGCAGCGGGCGTACGACCAGGTGATCCACGACATCTGCATCCAGAAGCTGCCCGTGCTCATCGCCATCGATCGCGCCGGACTCGTGGGGGCCGACGGTGAGACGCATCAGGGAGCGTTTGACATCGCGTATCTGCGGACGGTGCCGAACCTGACCCTGATGATGCCCAAGGACGAGGACGAGTTGCGGCACATGTTGTACACGGCGTTGCGGCTCGAGGGGCCCGTGGCGATTCGATATCCGCGCGCAGACGGCGAGGGCGTTCCCCTGGACGAACCGATGCATCTCATCCCCATCGGCCGGGCGGAGGTTCTGCGTGAAGGTGGAGATGTCGCGCTGTTGGCCCTCGGGCCGATGGTGGGCGTGGCGATGCGGGCGGCGGATCGCCTGGCGACACGGGGGATCCGGGCCACCGTGGTCAACATGCGATTCGTGAAACCGATCGACCGGCCGCTCATCGTGCGCCTGGCGGAGCGCATGCCGGTGGTGACCATCGAGGAGGCCGCGCTGGCGGGCGGCATGGGGTCGGCGGTGCTCGAGACGTTGGCGGAGGCGGGGGTGTGCACTCCGCTCGTCCGAAAGGGGTTGCCGGATGTGTTCGTGGAACACGGATCGCGCGACGAGCTGCTGCGCGCGTTCGGCCTGTCGCCGGAAGGGATTGAGGAGGCGGCCATGCGCGCCATCCGGGCGACCGATTCGTCCCGGCGGGTCGAGGTGTGAGATGAGCCAGAAAAAGGTGCGCCTGGACGTTCTGCTTCATCAACGCGGGCTGTTTCCCAGCCGGGAGGCGGCCCGCCGCGCCATCATGGCCGGACTGGTCCGCCGCGCCGGAGAGCGGGTGGACAAGCCGGGGACGCAGGTGGCTCCCGACGAGACGTTTGAGGTGGCGGGACCCGAACATCCGTACGTCGGCCGCGGCGGCCTCAAACTGGAACGCGCCCTCGAGGTGTTTGACGTGTCCCTGGCGGACCGCGTGGTGGTGGACGTGGGCGCATCGACGGGCGGATTCACGGATTGCGCCCTGCGCCACGGCGCCCGATTGGTGTACGCGGTGGATGTCGGGTATGGTCAGCTCGCCTGGTCGTTGCGCCAGGACCCGCGGGTGGTGGTGATGGAGCGGACCAATTTTCGCCATGTTGATCCGGAACGATTCCAACCGCGGCCCTCGGTGGCAGTGATGGACGTCTCTTTCATCTCCATCCGGTTGCTGTTCGAAAAGCTCCGGGAGGTGCTCGAGGCGGACGGTTGGGTGATCAGCCTGGTCAAGCCTCAGTTTGAGGCGGGCCGGGAGGCAGTCGGAAAAGGCGGCATCGTCCGGGACCCGAGCGTGCACGAACGGGTCCTGTTCGACGTGGTTCGGGCGGCCCGGGACGCCGGCATGACCTGTGTCGGATTGGACCACTCGCCCATCACGGGCGGAGACGGGAACATCGAGTTTCTCGCCTGTTGGCGCCTTGGGCCGCACGGTGGGTCGGAGGCGGTCTCCGAACGGATTCCGGAGGTGGTCCGGGCGGCATGGCGCGCCTTCGGCCGGGGCCCCGACGCATCCGGCGGCGCGCGGGCGTGATCGGCCGGCGGTCGATGGGGGTATCCCGTCGCAGGCAGGAACTCCGTTTGCCTCTGTGGAATTGAAGGGGCAAAGGAGCGGTCGGGATGCAGGGCGAGGATGTGTGGGCGATTCTCCTCGGTGCGGCGTTTTTGCTGTTGGTCGCCCGTTCTCTCATGAGCCGGTCGTGGCAGTCCACGCCGGTCCCCCTGGAGGGTCCGCATCAGGCGGCCCGCCGTTGGTTGGAGGACAACGGTTACATCATCGTGGCGGTGCGGCCCGAGGCTGAGTGGCACGCGTACCACGGTGCACAGCATGTTCAGCGGACGCTTTTCGCCGATTTTCTGGTCCGCCAGGGCGCGCGGTATTTCGCCGTGGTGCTGGCGCGCAACCTGACGGATGGCGCGCTCGAATCGCGCCTTGCGGCAGATTGGTATCTGATCACGCAGGCATTCGGCGTCGAGGGATTGTTGCACGTCGATGTGGAGAACGAGCTGGTGCACGAGGTCGATTTTGAGCTGACACACCCGCCGTCTTACCGATGGCGTCAGCTGCTCAACCGGAGCCTGTGGTTTCTAGGGGGCGTACTGTTCGCGTTCGCCCTGTTCCACGCCGCGCCGTGAGACCGACAGACGGTGGCACGGCGGTACCGCGGATCCCGGCCGGCCTTTCATCGGGCGGGCGGATGTGGCCGATACGAGGGAACCGGTTTCGATGGCGATCCGGTTGACGGCATCGTTTCCGGGAGTGCAGGTCGTCTCGTTGAGGAGGGATTGTGTGCGCACGGTCGCCGTCTTCGTGAATCCCGACAAGCCCCGGGCGGTGGCGATGAAACACCGGTTGGAAGAGCTGCTCTCTGTGGCCGGGCTGCAACCGCTGTGTTATGAGACCGGGCGGCCGCGGACCCAGGTGCGGGCCGCCGACCTTTGCGATGCGGAGATGGCGTTCGTGCTGGGCGGCGACGGCACCCTGCTTGGGGTCGCTCGGCAACTCGCGCCGCTCGGCGTCCCCCTGCTCGGCATCAACGCGGGACACCTGGGGTTCCTGAGCGAGGCGGAACCGGCGAATCTGGAGGAGACGGTCCGGCGGGTGGCGGACCGTGAGTACGCCCTCGAGGAACGGATGATGCTGGAGGCGTCGCTCATCCGCCGGGGGCGGGTGGAACAGACGCTCGTCGGCCTGAACGACGTGGGCATCGCCAAGGGGTCGTTCGCCCGCATGGTGACCGTCGATGTCCACGTGGACGACGTGCTGGTGGACTCCTACAGCGGCGATGGGGTCATCGTGTCGACGCCGACCGGATCGACCGCCTATTCGCTGTCCTGCGGAGGCCCCATTGTCATGCCGCATCTGAAGGTCATGCTGATCACGCCCATCTGCCCGCATACACTGGTCGCGCGTCCGTGCGTGATTGACAGCCGCCAGCGCGTTCGGCTGGTGGTGCACGCCACCCACCACGACGTGGGGATGACGATGGACGGCCAGGTGGGGGTCACCCTCCGTCCGGGTGACGAGGTGGTGGTTCGCGAATCGCCGGCGCGGACGGTGCTGGTCAAACTGGGCAAACGGGAGTTTTTCGATGTGCTGCGCAGCAAGTTGCACGGGGGCAACAGCCACTGACCAAGGGGAGTGAAACGCGTGTTGACGGAGCTGTCCATCCGAGGGATTGCCCTGATGGACGAGGTGCATCTGCGCCTTGGCCCCGGATTGACCGTGTTCACCGGGGAGACGGGGGCCGGCAAGTCCATCTTGCTCGACGCCATCGGCCTTCTGTTGGGACAGCGCGCGTCGGCCGACCTGGTCCGCAAAGGGGTGGATGCGGGCCGGGTGGAGGCGTTGTTCCGCCTCTCGCCCGCCGTCCGATCCCGCGTCGAGGCGCGCCTTCAGGACTGGGGGATCCCGTACGACGAGGACCTGTTGATTGTTCGCGAGGTGCATTCCAGCGGCCGGTCCACCTGCCGGATCAACGGTCACATGGCCACGGTTCAGATGCTGCGTGAACTGGGGGCCAGCCTGGTGCAACAGCACGGCCAGCACGACCATCACGGGTTGCTCCAGGCGGAGGAACAGGTGCGCGCGCTGGATCTGTACGGGCACCACGGCGAACTTCTGGCGGAGGTGGCCCGTTGGCACGCCGAATGGACGGATCTCCGGCGGAAGCTCTCGCAGATGCGGCTGGACGAACAGGAGCGCGCGCGGCGATTGGACATGTTGCGCTTTCAGATGGAGGAGATTGAGCGGGTCCATCCACAACCCGGCGAGGAGGAGGCCCTGCGGGAACAGCGGCAGCTGCTTCAGCACGTGGAACGGATCGCCGAGTCGTTGCAATCCGCGGCGGTGGCGCTGTTGGGCGGCGCGCGCGGAGGCGCCGGCGCGCTGGCCCTGATGGCCGAAGCCGCGGAACAGGTGGCCTCGGCCTCGGCGTACGACGCGCGCATCCAGGAGGCCTCCGGGATGCTGGAGACGGCGCAGGTGCACGCGGAGGAGGCGGCGCACGCCATCCGCCGCTATCTGGACCGGCTGGAGGCGGACCCGGCCGAGCTCGAACGGGTGGAGAGCCGGCTGGCACAGATTCGCGCACTGGAGCGTAAGTACGGGGCAACGATCGATGACGTGCTGGCATATTTGCAACAGATCCGGGAAGAGTACAACCGGCTGCAGCACCACGAACAGGAGGCGGAGGCGCTCGAGACCCGTCTGGAGGCCTGCGAGCGGCGGCTGGCCCTGGCCTGCGAGCGCCTGCACGACCAGCGGACGGAGACGGCGCGCCGGATGGCGGCGGAGATTGAGGGAACGCTGCGGACGCTGTCCATGCCGTCGGCGCGCTTCGAGATCCGCGTGGAACGGATGGCGGCGGGGGATGGCGCCGGTTATCGAGAGAACGGGTTTGATCAGGTGCAGTTTCTTTTCTGCGCGAACCGCGGGGAGGAACTCAGACCGCTGGCAAAGGTCGCCTCGGGCGGTGAGCTCTCGCGCACCCTCCTGGCGATGAAGTCGGCGCTCGCCGAGGTGGATGAGGTGGACACCCTGATCTTCGACGAGATCGACACCGGTGTCAGCGGGGAGGCCATGCTCGCCATCGCCGAGCAGATGGCGCAATTGGCCAAGCGGCATCAGGTGTTGTGCGTGACCCACGCGGCGCCCATTGCCGCCGCCGCCGCGAATCATTTTGAGATCCGCAAGGAGGAGGTCGGGGATCGGACCACCACGCGGGTTCATCCCCTCGATGAGCCGGGTCGGATCCGTGAAGTGGCGCGCCTTGTCGGGGCGGGGCGCGCGGATGAGACGGCCATCGCCCACGCCCGGGCCCTGCTGGCCAATGGACCGTCACGAGATTCCGGCCAATTGGCGTGAAGCGGGAGGAATGCCGCCGGCGCGCGGATCAGCAAGTTTTTGTGCATCATAAAGCCTTCCTTCGGGGGTACCTTACTAAGCACCGGAACGCTCTGGGGGTGCCACGAAGGGGGGCGCTGACACAATGCAGCACCGGCGACGTTGCAGCCGTCGTGTCTTCAAATTCTGCGCCGCGGCGCTCAGTCTGTTGTGCCTCACACCGCCGGTTCACCAGTTGGCCAGCCTGCCCGGCGACATTCACGTCTCGACCGGCGAGCACACCGTCCTGCCGCTCGGTCTGCCGTACGGGGCCGTCGAGGTGTCGGCCGATCCGCGGGTGGTGGACGCCCAGCCCGTTTTGGCGCGCGGAAACGAGACGGATTTGGAACTGACGCCCCGTCAGGTCGGGGACGCCACCATCTCCACACGATTATTCGGATTTCTCCCCTGGAAATCTCTCCATGTCCACGTGGTTCCACAGGAGCACGTGGTGGTCGGCGGCCAATCCATCGGCATCCGGCTCCACAGCAATGGCCTGATTGTCGTCGGATTTCAACGGGTGGAAGGGCAGACCCCGCCGAATCACGGTGGACTCAGAGTCGGTGACGTGATTGAACGGATTGACGGAAAGCCGGTTCACGAGGCGCGGGATCTGCGCCGCGAGGCCAACGCCGCCGAGGGCCCTGTGGAACTCTGGGTGCGCAGGGGGGAGGATCATCTCCGCGTCCGGTTCACACCGGCCACCGGTCCGGACGGGTACCGCCGGCTGGGCCTGTTGGTCCGGGAACGCACCTCGGGGGTCGGCACCCTGACCTTTTTCGATCCGCATCGGCATCGGTTCGGTGCGCTGGGACACGTCATCACGGACGTGGACACCGGTCAGCCCATCGACGGTTGGGGCTCGGTGTTCGAGGCGGAGGTCACCGGAGTGGTGCCGGGGGCATCGGGGCATCCGGGTGAGAAGCGAGGCCGATTCTCCTCCGGGAACGCCATTGGACGCGTGGATGTCAATTCCGATTACGGGGTGTTCGGCGAGATGGCGAGTCCGCCGCGGTTCGCTTACCTGGGAGAGGAGGTGCCGGTGGCCCTGCCGGAACAGGTTCACCCGGGACCGGCCAAACTGCTCACCGTCATTCACGGGCAACAGGTGGAGGCGTTCGACGTCGAAATTGAAAACGTTGCTCATCAGGACCGCCCGGGGACGCGGAGCATGGTCGTCCACGTCACCGACCCGCGCCTGCTTCGTCTGACGGGCGGAATCGTTCAGGGGATGTCCGGCAGTCCGCTGCTCCAGGACGGACGACTGATTGGCGCGGTGACCCACGTGTTCGTCTCCGATCCAACCCGGGGCTACGGGGTGTACGCCGCATGGATGTTGCAAATGGAACAGAGGGCGTCGCGGGAACGGGCGCCCGCCACCGAAGGCGCGGCCGCCGCGTGGTCGGCGCATCGCTAAAATGCCAACCCCCCACGACCGGGGAGCCCTCCCCGGTTGTTTCCGTTGCACGGCTCGCGTGTCGAAATATGTCGAAACACGGGAGGCTGGGGCGAAAAGTCTTCCAGCCGCCTCGGCAGGACAAGCGCTCCCATCGTCGAATTAGGTCTAGCGTGATTTCTCACGCTGAGGGGGAGACACCCGTGGGTGCGCTGAAGGTCCTGATTGCAGACGACAACAAGGAGTTCACTGAAATACTGGATGAATTCATTTCCTCGCAGGACGATATGGAGGTCTGCGGGATCGCACACAATGGCAACGACGTGCTGGACCTGGTTCGGTCGGAGGAACCGGATGTCCTGGTGCTCGATATCGTCATGCCGGTGCTCGATGGCATCGGCGTGATGGAACGGTTGGTCGAGGAGATGGAGTCTCTCCCGCGGGTGATCATGCTCACCGCGTTCGGACAGGAGACGGTGACCCGCCGCGCGATGGAACTGGGGGCATCGTATTTCATCCTGAAGCCGTTCGACATGCCGGTGCTCATTGAGCGGATTCGCCAGGTCACTCAGGAGGCGCAGGTGGCGCCCGGCGGCCTGCCAAGTGCGGTGTTCCCAATGGACCGGCAGATCAACCTGGCCGCGGCCCAGCGGCGTTCCATCGAAAACGCCATCACGCAAATCATTCACGAAATTGGGGTTCCGGCCCACATCAAGGGATACCATTATCTGCGCGAGGCCATCGGAATTGTCTTTTACGACGTGGAGATCCTCAGTTCCGTCACCAAGACGCTCTACCCCCGCATCGCGGAACGGTTCAAGACGACGCCCTCCCGCGTCGAGCGCGCCATTCGACACTCCATCGAGGTGGCCTGGGGTCGCGGCAACATGGAGGCCATCCGCAATGTGTTCGGTTACACGGTCAGCGCCGCCAAAACCAAGCCCACCAATTCGGAGTTCATCGCCATGATTGCGGACAAACTGAGGATGGAGTACAAGATTGGATAATGCCTTGCGGGGCAAGGATTTTGGGGAGGTCCCTTGGGGGCAAATCTCCCAGCACGCACGGTAGAGGATGGTTGAGGGTCGTCGTCTTGGGCTCCTGCGAATAAGGCGCAGGAGCCGAACCCCGGTGCAGGTTGTATACGAGCGTTGCTGCGGCTTGGATGTTCACAAGCGTTCGGTCACCGCCTGTTCCCTCACCCCGGAGGGCAAGTCGATCCGGACGTTTGGCACGATGACCGAGGACTTGCTTGAACTGGCGGATTGGCTTCAAGACAAAGGTTGCACACACGTGGCCATGGGGAGTACCGGTTCGTTCTGGAAGCCCATCTACTCCCGATTCTGCATTCCGTATCACGTAGTGGATCCGAACAAGCGCATCAAAGCTCCTTCATACGACAGGCACACATATGTACGATTAGCGCCACCTGTCGATACAATAGAAGTAAAAGCACGGAAGGACAAAGGCGATGAATAAAATGGAAGAAGCTATGGTCCAGGAAGAGCCTGAACGATATGAGTTGATCGACGGCGTGATTTATGACATGACGGTACCCCCTTCGACTGGGCACCAGCGGGTATCGAATCGTATTTACGCTATCTTTGCCAACCATTTGCGAGGGAAAACTTGCGAAGCCTTTCATGCGCCGTTCGGCGTATGGTTCAGTGAGAAAGATGACGAGCACGTCGAGCCGGACGTGGTTGTTGTTTGCGATCCATCGAAGATTCAGGATAAGGGCTGTGTTGGAACACCGGATTTGGTCGTGGAAGTATTGTCCCCGGTGACGGCCGCAAAGGATCGGAAGGTGAAACTCCGTCGATATCAACGAGCAGGAGTGCGGGAATACTGGATTGTAGACCCGACCCACAAAACCGTGGAAGTGTATAGACTTGAAGAGAATGTGTTCGGGAAGCCAGATGTCTATTCAGAGGACGATACTTTCCACGTCGGAATACTGGATGACTTATTGATGAATTTGCGGGACGTGTTCTACTGAAAGGGCGCCGAAAGGCGCTTTTTTATCGTCGGGCAGTGAGGCCCAGGGGGCGTCGACCTCGATGTCTGGGACCAACAGGGTTTGTCCGTCGCTTGCGTCCGAGTTGATGCGAAGGCAACACGAGTGGTGCAGTCACGGTTATCGGGTCATTCAAACGCATACGAAGAACAAGTGGCGAGATATGTTGATTCTGAATATACGGAACTGGTTCGACGTGATCGGCACGTACACCGACGAAAAGGGTGAGCCGAAGATCATCTTGGAGAAGCGGTTAGGTACAGAAGGATATTGATGTCTTCGGGCTTGAGATCAGACAGCAGGGAGCGGGACAACGTGCAGCGCAAGTGGACCATCCGAACTGCGACGAACACCGACTGTGCTGCCGTGGCCAAAGTCCATGTGGACAGTTGGCGCACCACTTACAGAGGCATCGTACCGGATCATTTCCTTGATGGGATGTCGTATACGACCAGCGAAGCCCGGTGGAAGAAGAGATTTGAACGAAGCTCGACGAAGTACGCTATGTTCGTCGCTGAAGATGAGAGCGGCAAAATCATCGGTTTTGCGGATGGTGGCCCTGAACGCTCCGGCGATCCCCAATACGACGGCGAGCTGTATGCAATCTATCTCCTACAGGACTACCAGCGCCAGGGGGTTGGAAGGGAGCTTCTCGTGCGAGTCGCACAGCATCTTGCCAGAGGTGGATTCCGTGCCATGCTGGTTCGGGTGTTGGCTGAAAATCCATTTCGACGTTTTTACGAATCGATGGGCGGCACTCCCGTTCGGGAACAAGAGATTGAAATCGGGGGGAAGCGTCTCAAAG
>NZ_JAIMAV010000009.1 GCF_023511815.1 Alicyclobacillus sp. | reverse complement strand
GTCTCGTGCACGTGGGGCGCGCCGGTCCAGGCCGAGAGGCCCGATTCCCAAGCCTCGCGCAGGACGAATCCGACAATCAGAATCGCCGCCGCCACATCGGCCCACCACCAACCGAACGCCCACTGCAGGAGGAGGCCCGCCAACAGCGACCAGGCCATGCAGGCGCACGTCATGCTGCAGGCGGCGTCGCCGAGCAGGGCGTGGCTGTGCAGTTTGCGGCCCAGGCGGCGCTTGACAATGGCGAGCCACGGCGTGACCAGGCTCGTCGCCACCGCAATCCCCAGGCCGAGCGGGCTGGGCACCCACGCCGGCCTCAGCGCGAGCGCCTGCCCGGCGTGAAACGCGATCAACCCCGCCAGGGTGAACAGGCATCCCGCCACCACCCCGGCCGCCACCCGTTCCACCCGCGCCACCCCCGCCGCGGCCGGACGCCGGGCTTCCCAGCCCAGGCGAAACCACAGGACCAGACCGGAGAGAAACTCGATGGCACTGTCCGCGCTGAACGCCGACAGGGCCAGGCTCCCCGCCCGCGCCGCGGCCAGACCGCTGACCAGGGCCTCGGTCAGGATCCACAACAGGGACGCCGTCTCCACCCACAGGGCCAGCGTCAACCAGGACGCCCGCCGCTCGTCCCGCTCCAGGCCCATCACCGTTGACCTCCGGATGCGTCGGTTGGCCGTTCCAGGAACAGGGTTTCAAGGAGCCCGGAGAGCAGTTGGCCGAACGTCCGCTGGACCTGCATGCCGATGACGACGCCGCCGCGATCGAGCGTATGGGCAATCGGACTCTGCATCTCATCGAGCCGGTGATCCCACCCGTCCAGGGGCCCCTGGGCCGGCACGGTGTCCTGAGACGCCCCCGGCGGCGCCTGAACCCCCACCCCGCCCGCCATCCCGGGAGCGGCCGTACCCACCTCCGAGGTCGCGACACCCGTTGTTCCCGCACCGCCCGCCGCGGCCCGCATCCCCTGGGTGGACCCGGATGCCGCCGACACCGGCATGCCCCCCGGCACGGGACCCGCCGATCCCGACAGCGCCCGGATCCCCGCCGCCACCATGGACAGCGCCGCGGCGGTCGCGCCCAACACCAGGAGGCTGAACAGCACCGCGGCCAACCCCCGTTTGAGATACCGTCGAATGTGCACCCACGCCTGATCCATCGAAATCCCCGCTCCTATGCTCGCTTTGGTGCCATGTATATGACGAGCCGGAGCAGATTATCACTCTACCGATTCGGTTGGCAGATTTACGAGACCAAACTCCTGCCCATTCGCCTGACCGCAGCCGTTGCTCCGGCCGGGCTGCCGTATCTCGCCGCCCATCGCGATGGCTGCAGGAATCCCCGCCCGAGCGGCGAATTTCATCCCCGCACGGCGCTTGGGAGACCTCCAGCGTCGGCGCCAACCTTCACGACAGCGGGAGGGGTTCGATGACATCCAGCATCCGGCCCACCGCCGCCCCGTTGACCCCGGAGGCGGGTTGGACCTCGAGGGCGGAGCGTGCCCCTGTGTCGAACAACCCAACGTCGGCCAACCCGGCGGTGGCGCGGGCCGCCCAGACCGCCTCAACGGCCGATCCTTTGTTCTGGCGACTGCTCGCCAACGAACTGCTGGCCGGGTTGCCGATGCCCGGGATGGATGCCGGCCCGTCCGGGTTCGCGGCGGGTGACGGGGGTGGCGTGTCGTCCGATCCGTCGGCGCCCTCCCTCCCGAATGTCACCACGGCCGTGTGGCTGGCCCTGATGGAGGCCCTCGGCACAGCCAAAGCGGACGAACCTCCGTCCGACACGCCATCGCAGGAATCCTTCTGGACCTCGTCCGCGACGTCTTCGCTCGCATCCGCGCCCTCGGCCTCCGGCGGCGTCCAGGGGGCATCGGGCGCAGCCGCCTCGACCGCGGCCGTTGCGGAACTCGCCGCCCAGACGGCAAAGCGGTACGGGGTTCCCGTGGGTCTGGTGATGAGCGTCATCCAACACGAGTCCGGATTCAATCCCGCCGCGCACAGCCCGGCGGGCGCCATCGGTCTGATGCAGCTGATGCCTTCCACCGCGGCCGCCCTCGGGATCGCCAATCCGTGGGATCCGGCGCAGAACCTCGACGGCGGTGTGCGCTATCTAGCCCAGCTGCTCGACCGGTACGGGGGCGACGCGGCCCTGGCGCTCGCCGCCTACAACGCCGGACCCGCGGCCGTCGACGCCCATGGCGGCATCCCGCCCTACCCCGAGACACGGGCGTACGTGCAGAGCGTCCTGGCGGCATGGAGCGGCGAAGGCCCCCTTCGCTGATCCCCTTGGCCGGGTGTGTTATACTCCTCTGGGAAATGGGACGGGGAGGGACACAGCGCGGTGCACCTGATCAGGCGGGGATGGCGGTGGTTGCTGGCAAATCGGGATCGGTGGATTTTCCTCGTCCTCGGGCTGGCGTTCGCCATCCGGGCGGCGGTCCTTGTGCGGTATCGGCTGAGCCTGACGCTCAACAGCGACGATGTGGGGTACATGCACAGCGCCATCTGGTTGCTCCAGTACGGGCGCTTCACCTATCATGCGCCGGATGAGCCGACGGCCCACATGATGCCGGGGATCACCCTGCTGTTGGCGGCCGTATTCGCCGTGTTCGGCTGGGGTCCGTGGGGCGTGATGATCGCCAAAGGGGTCATGACGCTCTTCGGAGTGGCGGCGGTCTACGGGGTCTATCTGTGCGGCCGCGAGGCGTTCGGCGTGTTTGCCGGACTGATTGCGGCACTGGGCGCGGCCATCTACGTCCCCGGCGTGTTGACCGACACCCTGCTGTTGACCGAGCCCCCGTTTGCCGCCGCCTTCGCGTTCCTCATGTATTTCACGCTGCGGCTTGTCCGCACCCGGCAAACGCGAGATCTGCTCGCGGCCGTCGGCTGCTATCTGGTCGCGCTCTATTTCCGGCCGACCGTCGCCCTCTTTCCGTTGGTGATCCTCATTTACCTCCTGTCACACCGCTATCCCTGGCGGAAACTGGTACGCCACGCCGGTCTTGGCGCCGTCGTGGTATGCCTTCTGCTCGCGCCCTGGTGGGTGCGCAACGAGGTGACCTTTCACCGCTTCGTGCCCTTGACCAACGGCCAGGGCGACCCGCTGCTGCTCGGGACCTTCCAGGGGGAGGGTTTCCCGCCCGGCACGTACCAGGACACGCTCAACGCCATCAAGGCCGCCCACCCGGGCGTCGACGCATTCCACCTGTCGACGCTCGAAAAGCAGGCGGCCGAACAGCGGCTGAAGACCTGGTGGCGTGAGGATCGATCGGCGTTTCTGCGCAGCTTCCTGTCCATCAAGCCGCAGATCCTGTGGAACCGGCCGTTTTACTGGAAGCCCATCCTCCGTGTCAAGCAGGACACCATGCGGTGGGTGCAGCCGATCCTGATTCAGTTGGGGTGCATCGGCTGGGCGGTGGCGCTGATCCTTGGCCGCCGCCGCCGCGAGACGCTGTTTTTCATCCTGACGCTGGTGTACTACACGGCACTGTATGCCGCCTACTTCGCCTACGGACGGTACAGCGAACCGTTCATGCCGTATCTGTTCCTCGGTGTCGGCGCGGGTCTGGCCGCCGTGGCGCATACCGCTTGGCGCCTGTACCGTGCCGCCCTGCGCCGCCGATTCAATGGGTGAGCTGGCTCGCCTCCTCCATCGTCATCGACGGATGGAGGGCCAGGTTCAACCCCTGCGCGACGACCTCCGCCACGTCGTCGATGAACTCGTCAATCTCCTTCGGCGTCACCATCAGGTTGTTGCCGAGCGGCTCCAGCACCTCCTTGATCAGCTGCCACTTCTCCTGCGGTGTGAAGTGGTCAAAGATCTGGCTCGCCCCGTTGTTGGGCACGCTGACCCGCAACTTCTCCAGAATCAGCTCCATCGCGTCGTTGGCGATGGTCGCGGCATCCACCACCGTCGGCACGCCCACCGCGAGCACCTTGCAGCCGAGCGTCTCCTCGTCCAGCGCCCTGCGCTTGTTGCCGACCCCGGCGCCCGGCTGGATGCCGCTGTCCGAGATCTGAATGGTCGCGTTGACGCGGTTGAGGGAACGGGACGCCAACGCGTCAATCGCGACGACCAGATCCGGCTTGACGTGCTCCACGATGCCCTTGACCACCTCGCTCGTCTCGACCCCGGTGACGCCCAGCACGCCGGGAGATACGGCCGCCACCGTCCGGTATCCCTCACCCAGCAGTTCGGGGAAGTACTGAAACAGATGCCTTGTGACGAACAGTCGCTGCGCGACCTTTGGGCCCAGGGCATCGGGCGTGACCTGCTGGTTGCCCAACCCCACCACCAGGACCGTGGCATTCTCCGGAACGCGCAACAGGCGCTCGAACTCCTTCGCGAACTGCTCCGCGACCCGCTGCTGCAGATCCGGGTCCCGCCGCCGCAAGCCAGGCACCTCGATGGTCACATAATGGCCGACGCGCTTGCCCAAAGCCTGTTCTCCCTGCCGGTTCTGCACATGCACGCGGGAGACGCGGATCCCGTCAAACTCCTCGGTCTCCTCCACGACGCCTGGCACCGTCTGGACCTTGCGGCGCGCCATCTCGTGCGCCTCGATGGCGAGATCCGTGCGCGGACTGTAACTGTCCATTGCGCCCCAGCCGTCATCCTCCATGGACCTTTGTCCCCGCACCGGCCAGGCCTTTGGTGTTGTCATCCGACCGCCTCCCGTCCGTGTGGTTGCATCCTTTAACCTGTCGCGCCGCCAGGCGCGCTATACGGGAATGAGATTGCAGTTCCACCGCCGATATGATAGACTGACCTTTGTCTGCAATTGAGGGTGGCAAGGAGGTGGCACTGTGCCGAACATCAAGTCCGCAGAGAAACGCGTCCGCACATCCGCACGGCGCACGCTGCGCAACGCCTCGCTCAAGTCCGCGCTGCGCACGACCATCAAGAAGTTTGAGCGCGCCCTCGCGCAAGGCGACCTGAGCCAGGCGCAGGTGACCCTGCGCATCGCCACGCGCGCGTTGGATAAAGCCGCGACGAAGGGCATCATCCACCGCAACGCGGCCAACCGCAAGAAATCCCGGCTTACCCGGCGCTTCAACGCAGCGAATCAGGCCCAGGCCTGAGCCACCCTACAGGTGGAGAAAAAAACGACCCGTGACGGGTCGTTTTTTGTATGGCTTCGAGTCGCAGAGGAACCCCGGTGGTCGTCCCACCCCGGCGCCTCAGGGCCGCGGAGCGGACCTGCCCCCGCGGCCGAGCAATTGCCGGACCTGCAGCGGTGACACCAGCGGCGGCTGTTTGGACAGCTCCTGCCTGGCGATTTCCACCAGACGCTGCACCATCGCTCCGCCGATCTCGCCACCGAGCTTCCCCGCCTGCCGGGCCGTCATCTCTCCGTGATCCGTCCGTCCGGCGGCGTAGGGCACCCCCACCCGGGCCGCCACACGCGCTTTGGCCGCGTCCTTGTCGTTCCCCCCGGCCGCCCCGCGGGGAGGCCCGGCCATCCCCGGGTGTTGCGGCAGTGGCACCGCGGCCGATCGCGCGGGGGCCGCCTGGGCCCCACCCCGCACCGCGGTCGAAACCCGACCCGGCGTAGCCGCCGGACCACCGCCCGCCGTGGCCGTGGCAACCGGACGAGGCGTGGTCGCGTCCCTCATGTCCGATGTGTCCGGCGCCTTCTCCTCCATCACCTGTTCCTTCAGCGCGTCCAGCGCCCGCCGCGCCTCCGGCACCAACAACCGTCTTCTCGCCATCCCCCAGCACCTCCGGGATTAGCATGCGCCGCGGGCGCCCGGTTCAACAGCGGGTCCGCAACAGGAGAGCACCGCCAGTTCCAGCGCGTGACGTGCCTCGCGACGGCCGGATTTCACCTCGTACTCGAGATCGGCCAGGACCACCAGCAGCCGCTCCAGATGTTCGGGGCGGACTCGCTTCGCCTGGTTGGACGCGACCCGCACCGCGTACGGGTGCGCGCCCGCCTCGGCGGCGATCTGCTGTTGCGTCATGCCCCGCGCCTCCATGACCCGGGCGTACCACATCAGCCGCACCTGCCGCGCAATCAGTGCGAACAGCTTGAGCGGATCCTCCCCGGCGCGCTCCACGTCCGCCAGGGCGCGCATCGCCCGCTCCGCCCGTCCCTGCACCACACCGTCAATCCAGGCGAACACATCGTCCTCCAGGGGTGGCGCGACGGCCGCCTCCACATCCGCCGGTGTGATGGACCGCCCGTCTGTGAACATCCACAGTTTGCGCAGCTCCTGCAACCCCACGGAGACCGACCCGGACCGCCGCCAAAGCTCCCGCAGGGCCGTCCCTTCCACCTGGAGTCCCTCCGCCGCGGCGAGGCGCCGGAGGATCTGAAGGCCCTGCGCTTCCTTCGGAATCCGGCAGTCCACCATGGTGTGCTTCTTGGCCAGTTTGACCAGCCGTCTGCGCTCATCCAGCTTGTCCGCCTCAACCGTGATGACCAGCGCCCGCCCCGGCGCGGGCCGCTCCAGATACGCCTCGAGCGCATCCGTCGTGTGCCGGACCCGCGAACCGGACGTCATGGCGGTGCACCGTTGGAGAACCACCACCGGCTGCACCTGGAACAGGCTCAGGCTCTCGAGGGCGAACACCGCGCCCTCGCATCCCTCTTCTTCGAAGTCCAACCGAAGCAGCTCCGCCGGCCCCTCCGCATCCCCCACACGGGCCCGCAGCCGTTCGAGGAATGCCTCCACCAAGGCGTGCTCCTCTCCGACGAGGGTGTACACCCCGCCCGGTTCCGCCTGCTCCAACGCCTCCATCGCGCGCATCCAATCCAACACCGCGCCCGCCTCCCCGCCCGACACGAAGAACCCCGGGTTTCCCCGGGGCCCGATTCAGGTGATGTGGACAATTTCGCCCGTCTTCTCCGCCGTCAACCGCAATCCGCCAAGTTCCCAGAAATACTTGACCTTGGTCGCTTCCTTGAAGAAGCTCGCCAGAAATCCCTTGACCGGGATCTTCCCGACGTTGCCCACGCCGGCCTCCCGTCCCAGGGACGCCAGCGTCCCCTTCAGGCTCGCGTGGAACGGCTTCAGCGCGTGCCCGTGGACGGCCGAGCTGACATTCTCCGCGATGCACTGTCCCATCTGCGTCGCCACCTGTGCCGTCGGCGGCAGGGGTTTGCCCTGCTCGTCCTCGAACCAGGCCGTGTCGCCGCCGATGAAAACGTGATCGTCGTCGACCGAGCGCAGGTACGCGTCCACCTTGGCGCGGCCCCGCCGATCCACCGTGAAGCCCGCGTCACTCAACAGCGGGTTGGCGCGCACGCCCCCGGTCCAGATGATGGTCCCCGCCCGAACGGGCTCGTCGCCCTCCACGTGGACCTCGCCCGCCTCGACCTTGACGATTTTCGTGTTCGTCCGCAACCGGGCGCCCTTTTCGGTCAGGACACGGGATGCCACCTCGCGCAAATCCTCCGAGACCTGCGGCAGAATGGTGGGCATCGCCTCGATGTTTTGGATG
Source organism: Alicyclobacillus sp. (assembly GCF_023511815.1). Classification (GTDB taxonomy): domain Bacteria; phylum Bacillota; class Bacilli; order Alicyclobacillales; family Alicyclobacillaceae; genus Alicyclobacillus_H. Next base: position 50,359 of record NZ_JAIMAV010000009.1, on the reverse strand, counting down.
TCGACCAAGGACCGGTCAATTCCGTGGCGCAGACACAGCTGCGGCACCCAGTCGACCAGTTCGCCCACCAGTTCAATGCCCGTCAGCCCCGCCCCGCCGACGACGATCCGAAGGTGCGTCGGGTCCCCGTCGTCCTTGTAGGCCTCGAACTGCGACTCGATGTGACGCCGGATCTGAATCGCGGTGTCGATGTTGCGCAACACCAGGCTGTGTTCGGCCAGGCCGGGGATGCCGAAGTACTCGGGCACCCAGCCGAGGGTGACCACCAGCCATTCGTACGGGTATTCGCCCGCTCGGCCCACGGCCACCCGCCGTTCGCGATCGAGCCGCACGATCTCGTCCTGGACGAAGCGAGAGGACGGTTTCCTCAACATATCCCGGATGGGCACCGTGTACTTCATCGGCTCATCCCGCCCACCGGCCGCCTCGTGCAAAAGCGTGGTGAAATAGTGGTAATCGTGGTTGTTGATCAACGTGAACGGCTCGGAGATCCGGTCCAAGCCGGTGGCGGCCATCATGCCCGCATAACCGCCACCCAGAATCAGGATGTCTGCCATGGCTCCTCCCTCTCCCAACCCCTCTGTGTCTGACGGCGGACATGGATCATGGTTATACGATGCCCACTTGCGGCACGTCCATCCGGATACCGGCCTCCAGTTCCTCCCGCCGCACAATCCGTTCGGTTCACCTGCATCATTATACCATACGCGGAGGACGCCGTCCGTACGGCGGCCGTCCTCTCCCGGCCCGCGCCCATCTCCCCCCGGCGCCTCGCCTCCCGCGAGAAAGGCGCCACGCGATGAGCAGCAACAGGGTGTAGTACGGGACGGCCCACAGCCATGAACAGCGGGGGATGCGCCAAAGCGATCCGGGCCAGGTCCGCACCCACTGCGCCCAATGGACGATGCCGTGAATGGCCGCCGCGGCGAGAAGGCCGGCGCCCTCCGCCAACGGGCGCAGGGCGGGGATGTGCTCCGCCGCGACGCCCATCCCCGTGGCGATGGCCACCAACGGCAACGACAGGGCCAACACCGGGTCCATCACCGCGTTGGACACGGGCGCGTACGGTGCGAGCTGACCGAAGGCGCACAGAGAGAACGGCAACAAAACCGCCTCCACCCAGCAGGCGGTGAGGGTGGTGGCCATGGCCATCCGCCGCACCCGGTGGACCAGCGCCCGCCACCGCGGCCGGCCTGCCGCCACCGGCTCCGCGGCCACCTGGGCCACGCTCGCCACCGCCCCGGTGGCGGCGAAGGAGAGTACGCCGGAGAGGGTGCGGCACTGGCCGGGGTCCGCCACCGCCATCCACAGCCCCGCGGCGGCCAGGGCGGTGGAGACTCGCACCGGACGCCCGAACCACTCGGCCCACATCCGGTAGTGGGCCATGGCACAAGCCCGGACGATGGACGGGGAGAACGCGCACAGCCCGGCGAATCCCCACAGGCCCGCCGTCCACACGGCCAGTTGGGTCCACCCCGGCAGACGAATCCATCGCCACAGGCGCCCCAGGGACCATGCGAAGGTTCGCTCGAGGATCACGACGTTCGCTCCGCTGGCCGCCAGAACGTGCAGGAGCCCGGCGGCGAGAAACGCCTCCTCCACATCGGGGGCAACCGTCCCGCCGCCGACAAGCATACTCACCGCGAGCGCCGCGGTGTCCGCATCGAGCCCGCCCGCGGCCTCCAGGTCCTCGAGGATGGCGCCTCTCGCCCGGGAGAATCCCCTCCCCCCGTCCACCCGCTCCGCCGTGCCCTCGAAACGGTACTGCGGCCGAGCCAACGGTCCCTGCGGTGTCTTCGGCGGATCGGGAAACAGCACACCGTTCAACCGGAGGGCCGATCCCGGAGCCCACGCCGTCCGCCCGGCGGGAAACCAGACCGCGTCGACGTCGCAGCGCTCGTCGCCCGCCGCGGTGGCGATCCGCCCGATGCGCAGGTGATACCCCATACCGCCTCGGCCTCCCACCACCGCCTCAACCGACGCCTGGGCCTGAAGCGTCACGCCGCACCAGCCGTCCACCCGTTCCGGCACCCGGTGACCCACCCACACCCCGTACAGAAAGGCGGACACCCACGCGGCGCCAAGGAACCACCTGCCCGGCCACTCCCGGAATCGGCCCCGGCCGGCTGGGATTCGGCCGGCCCGTCGCGCCCAGACGGTCCAAACCCGATCCACGGCCAGCCCGATCAGCGCGCCCGCCGCCAGAAGGTACGGCCAACGGCCGGGCGTTCTCGCCTCGAGGAGATCACCGCATACGATGGTGAACGTCAGCGACCAGACCACCGCCTGCCACACCCAGAGGCGGATCAGCGTTCCTCCCCCTTGATGAGGATCGCCGTCTGCAGATGATGGGTGTTCCAGAATCCGGCAGGATCGAACCAGGCGTCCTGCGCGCTGCCCCAGGTGGTATCCAGCGGGATCCACCGATTCGCCTCGCCGTCCCACACCTCGTTCCAGGCGTGGGACCCGGCCGCGCCGCCGCTGTCCCCGATGCCTTCGTCAATCCGAACGGTCAGTCCGCTGGCGTGGGCCAGATTCGCGTACAGAAGGGCGTAATCGGCGCAGACGCCGCGGCCGGTGCGCAGGGTCTGCTCCGGCGACTGCTGATCCCACCGTCCGCGGTACACAAAGTCATCGTACTTTTTCCAGTCATAGGTGATGTGATGGATCTCCCACTCGTAGAGCGCGCGCGCCTTGCCGCGTGCCGTCGTCTGCCCGGCGGTGATGCGCCGGGCGAGATCGGCGATGTCCTTCGGGACCACCACGACCCCCTGGGCTTGCCCGGTCGGGCTCGGCACGACAAACAGATTGATGTTGTTCGCCAGCGGCTGAAGCGCGCCCTCCGCCAACACCGGCAATTCGCGGGCGACGAACGGGCGCACAAAGGGACTGTACACGCGCTGGGCCAACCACTGGTACGGCCGGGACGCCCCCGCCTCCCGCCCGATGGCCGGCAGCGTGAAATACTGGAGAGCGAGAAACAGGAGCGCCCCGTACAGCACCGCGCGCACCGCGCCGCCCGCCGCCCCCAGGGCCAATCCCAGAAGGCGGGCCCGGCCGAACCGCGGGACGGTTCGGTTCACCAGGCTGCCCGGCACCTGGCGCAGCACGCGCTGCAAACAGGCCGCGAGAACCGCGTACAGCGCCAAAAACGCCACGGCGCCCCCCGTCTGCGGCGACTGGCGCCAGGCTTGCGCCAGGGCGCGGACGGCCGGCGGCCAGGCGCCGAGATTCGCGGTCCGGACCCAGTCGCCCAGCGCCGCGGCAAGCCGCCAACCGGCCCACAGGCAGACCACAATGATCACCAGGTTCTGCGCCTGCCGCACAAGATGGCCCAGCTGCACCGCCGCGCCGCGGCGATACCCGGCCCACGCCGACCCGAGGAGCACCGCCGCGATGCCGGCCGTCACCCAATTGATGGTCATCGCCCTCCTCCTTTCGTCCGCTTCGCACGGCTGTCCCTGTCACACATCGGTCGTCTCGCATAGGTTACAGGGCTACGGGAGCACCGTCACAAAGGGTTCGATCCGCCCGTACAACACGGTCCCGATGCCCGGCACGTTCTGCAATTCCGCCACGGTGTGGAACCGGCCGTGCTGCTGCCGCCAGGTGAGGATGGCATTCGCCCGCGTGGGTCCGATTCCGGGCAGGGTCTCGAGCGTCTTCTCATCCGCCGTGTTGAGGTCAATCTTCGCACCGGCCGCGGGAGCGGGGACCGCCTCTGCGGGTGCCGCCCCGCCCTGCACCGTGGCCGCTGTAGAAAAAGATTCGTCGCCCGGAGCCGGGGTGTGACCGGCGCTGTCGCCCGCCCGCGGGGGCGCCGTACCCCCGCCGGCGCCGGTTGTCTCCGACGGGTCGGCCGAACCCGCGGTCCCGCCCGGGAGGTGGCCGGGGCCGGGGACGACCACCTCCTGGCCGTCGTCGAGCGGCGCGGCCTCGTTCAACCACCGGGCGTCTTCCGGATGGAGAAATCCCCCGGCCGCCCGAACCGCGTCGCCCACGCGCGCCCCCGCCGACAGCCGGTACACGCCCGGGTTCCGGACGTCCCCCTGGACGTCGACCACCGGCCCATCGGGTTGCGCCGCGTTGCCCCCAAGCTCGCCGCCGGATTGCGCGGCACCTGCACCGGACGCCCGTGCCCCTGCGCCGGGAGCGGTGTGCGTCGGCGATCCCGCCGCCTGGATGGAGCGGGCCGTCCCGTTCCACGGTGTGGATTCGGCCACAATCCGATGCGCCAACCAACCGAGGCTCGCGCTGCAGAGCACCGCGAGCAGCCAGCGCGCCCACGCGCCTTGAGCCCCACGCGGTGAGCCGACACCACCCGGACCATCGTCGGCGACAGAAGGCAGATCCGGCCCTCGGGCGATCTCCAAGTCGCCGGAGACCGTTGGGACCTGGAGCCGGCCGCTCGAATCCCGAGCCGGCACCGGTTCCCCGTCTCGATCCGTTTCGTCCACGGCGCATAGATCCTCAGCGCACGGAACCTCAGCGCACGGGTCCACGGCACATGGATCCACCGCGCATGGGTCCACGGCGCACGAAAGGCCGGACCGAACGGGCGAGACGGGATCCGGCCACAGGGATGCGGTGTGCGACGGTTCACTGGACATGGCCAACGCCCCCTTTTTGCGCAACACCTTCTCCGATGCGCGCGGGGCTTCCTGTTTGCTACTGTACGAACTCTTGATGATTTTGACAATGGAAATCGGATCTGGCGGGCGGCCGGGAACTGGGCTAAGATAAAAGAATCAACGTGCGGAGGTTTTGCTCGTGTTGACACCGAGCATGGAGGATTATCTCGAGAAGATCTACGAACTGATGAAAGAGAAAGGGTACGCGCGCGTCTCGGACATCGCGTCCTCGCTCGACGTCCAACCCTCCTCGGTGACCAAGATGCTGCAGAAACTCGGTGAGAACGACTACGTGTCGTACGAGAAGTACCGCGGCATCGTGCTGACGTCCCGCGGTCAGAAGACCGGCAAACGGATCAAGGAACGCCACCATATGCTGGAGGACTTCCTGCGCATGCTCGGTGTTCAGGAGGACGTCATCCGCCGGGATGTCGAGGGGATTGAGCATCATGTGAGCCCGAGCACCCTCGGCGCTCTCCAGGCCCTCGTCCTGTACTTCAGCGAGAACCCCGACCAGCTCGCGGTCTTTCAGACCTATCTCACGCGCGCGGCGGACGAGCAGGACTGACCACCCCCGGACATCCGGCCGTCGGTTCGATGGGCTTTGGCCCGGGTCTTTGGCCGCCGCCCCGCCCGTCCGCCGCCATGGTCATTGTGCCATTTCAAACGGGATCTGGCGAGCGTCCCCCCACAACCGCTCGAGGTGGTAGAACTCCCGCTCCTCCGGCCGGAACACGTGCACCACCACATCGCCGAAGTCCATCAACACCCACCGGGCTTCATCCATGCCCTCCATCCCGCGGCAGCGCACCCCCAGGGACTCCAGCTTATCCGTGACCGCACGGGCGACCGCCTCCACCTGGGTGCCGGAGTTGGCCGAACAGATGACGAAGTAATCGGCCACCGGCGTCAGGTCGTGGATGTCGAGCACCACAATGTCCTTGGCCTTCTTGTCCGCCGCGGCTGACGCGGCTTCCATCGCGATGTGGTCCACCGATTGGGTCATTCGCGTTCCTCCCGTGTCCGTGATTCGTGCGGCCCGCCCTGCACGCGCCGCCACAGATCGTTTCTCGCCCGGACGGTCAACTCGAAAATCGGTTGATGGCGTTCAATCAGGTAGATGAGCGTCGAGTCGAAGGACTCCGCCAGGGCGCGCACCAGGTCCAGCTCGGCGGTGCGGCGCAGATCGTCCACGCCCGGATAGTGGCGCCCGGGCTCCACCGCGTCCGCCAGGCAGACCACCATCTCCAGGGGCGACATCCCGGGCCGGCCGCTGGTGTGGTGGCGGATGGCGTTCTGGATGTCCTCGTCGTCAATCCCGAACCACTCCTTCGCCAGCGCGGCCGCCACCGGCCCGTGCAGCACCGCAGGGACCTCGAAAAACACCCGGTCCACCCCGTGGCGCCGCCCGGCCTCCGCCAGCCGGGGCCAGTCCCACTCCCGCGCCACATCGTGGATCCAGGCGGCCAGCCGCGCCTTTTCGGGATCCACCCCGTGGCGCAGGGCCAAGCGCTCCGCCGTTTCCACCACGCCCTCGGTGTGCCGAAACCGGGCTGGGCTCAGCTCCCGCCGCACCCGCTCCCGGATGTCCGCTTCCCGCAAACGTCCACCTCCTTCGGGGGATCGGTGTCCCCCTCACCCATGGATCGTATGCCAGACCTCGAGGACCGGCCCCGGGATCAGGCCGCACGTGGGCAGGCCGCGAACCAGTCGATCCCGCAGAAACGTCGACGACACGTCCAACAGCGGCATCTCCAGCCGTTCGGCGGTCAGCGCCGGAAGCCGCCGGCGCGCCGCGGCGTACGTCTCGTCAAACGGAAACCCGCTTCGGGACGCCACGTAGAATCCGATGGATTTCGTCAACTCGTCGGCCCGCCCCCAGGTGGGCAACCCGGCCAGGCTGTCGGACCCGATGAGGAACGAAAACGCCACCCCCGGATACCGGCCGCGCAGCGCGCGCACGGTGTCGACCGTGAAGGACGGGCGCGGCAACTCCGCCTCAATCTCGCACAGCCGCATGTGCGGACAGCCCTGAATCAGGGCCTCGACCATCGCCACCCGGCCCGCATACGCATCCACGTCGCGGTCCAGCTTGTGAGGCGGCGCGGGCGCGGGCAGCCACCACACCTCGTCCGCACCGGTCTGCTCGAAGGCCAGCTGCGCCATCGTCAGGTGGCCGACGTGCGGCGGATCGAACGTGCCGCCGAACAGCACCACGCGCCTCACCGGGGCGGCAGTTCGATCTGCGGGTTTTCCTGGGACCGCCTGTACAGGACCACCGTCCTGCCGATGGACTGCACCCACGACGCACCCGTCTCCTCCACCAGGATCTCGCCCACTTCGTCCCGCGTCAAGGGACTCGTCTCCAGCACGGAGACTTTGATCAACTCCCGCGCGTCCAGGACCTCCTCCACCTGCTCAATCAGGGTGGCGCTGACCCCCGACTTGCCCACCTGAACAACCGGCTTCAAATGGTGCGCGAGCGCACGCAGCGCACGCACCTGTTTTCCACTCAACGGCTTCTCCGTCATGCCATCCTCCTCAGTGTGCGCCCTCGGCCGTCGCGTCCGGCGACGGAGTCTCCAAAGGTCCCACCGCCCGCTCCGCCGCCCGGCGCATCACATCCCTCGGGGCGGGCGCGTCAAACCAGCGTTCGTAGGCGAGCGCCCCCTGTTCCACCAGCATGGACAGACCGTCGACGATGGTCGCCCCCCGTTCGGCCGCCTGGGTGAGCAAACGGGTCTTCAGCGGGCGGTAGACGGCGTCCTGCACCACCTGCCCCGGGAAAAAGCACGCCGGGTCCTCCACCGCGGATGCGTCATGGTTCGGCCACATGCCGATGGGCGTGGTCTGCGCCACGAGATCCGCCTCCGCGACCGCCTCGTGCCGTTCCGCCCAGGCCCGCGCCGTCACCCGGAGGCTTTCCGAGAAACGCTCGGCGAGGGCCTCGCCCTGTTCCAGCCTGCGCGCGATCACGCTGACGGCCGCACCGGGCGCGTGCACCGACAGCGCGGTGAGGACGGCGCGCGCCGCGCCCCCCGCGCCGAGCACCGCGACCCGATGGGGAGCGCCCGGCAGATGCGGCCGGACACTCGCCCACCACCCGTCGACATCCGTATTGTGCCCGAAGAGCCGGCCGTCCGCGCCGATGACGACTGTGTTGACCGCGCCGGCGGTGCGGGCGGTTTCGCTGACCTCGTCGAGCAGCTCGAACACCGCCTGCTTGTGCGGGATCGTGACGTTGAATCCCCCAGCGCCGAGCGCGCGCAGCCCCGCCACCGCCGCCCGGATGTCCGCCGGCCGCACCGCGAACGGCAGGTACACTGCCTCGCGCCCCTCCGCCTCGAAGGCCGCGTTCATCATCGCCGGTGACGCGGAGTGGCCAATCGGCCACCCCAACACCCCGTACAACCGCACTGCCCATTCCTCCCCCGGACCGTCCGTCCCTCGTCATTCGGCAATATAGCACAACCGCGCGCGATCGCAAACAAAAAAAAAGCAGCGCAGGCGGACCCATCCGCGCGCTGCAAATCCGTGCGCTCACTTGCGAAAGTCCAGCACCGCCCGCAGCTCACCGCCCTCAATCCGGAGGTTGACATCGTGCAGGTGATAGTCCTGCAGATCCGGATGCTGTGCGCGGGCCTCCCGCACCACGTGTTGCAACCGGCCGATCAACCCCTCCACCGACAGCGTGCAGGAAGACGACCGCTCGCTCAACACCGGCAGCACGACATGTCTTCTCGCTGCTTCCCCCATTCTGCCACCACCCGAACCCCCGGCGCCGCGGCGGCCGCCCAGCGCCGAATGTGTTGTACTCTAGGTGTATTCGGGGGCGGCCGAGATCATGAATGGTGGGGCATCCGGCGCATCCGTTCCCGAGTGACGCCGCCGATCATCCGTTCGCGCACCGACACCTCCACACCCGGGGGCGCGAGGACGCGGCCGGCGAGATCGCGGCCGAACAGGGTGATCCACCCCAAGCCCGCCAGCACCACGTCGCATCCCTCACGCGGAACCTCAATCTCCACGGTCCCCGGCCGGCCTCGGTGGCGGCCCGCCCCGACGGCGTGCTCCGTAAACTCGCCCAGGCGGGCCCGGCACGCGGCGCACGGGACCTGCAGGACCTCGTCATGCCGAAGCTCGCCGATGACCTCCGCCCGTTCGAGTTTTGTCCGGTGCACCACCAGGTCGTTGCTGACATAGACCACGACCGGTTGGTGCACCCCCGCGAGAAAGTCAAACCGGGCGAATCCGGCGATCCACAGCGACTGTCTCGGGTCGAGCTGATACACGCGCGGGCGCAGGCGGCTCGAAGGCACCGCGCGTTTGAGGCAGTCGGGGCAAAGAAGATCAATCAACCGGCCCTCGCGCTCCAACCCCGGGGTGTCCACCAACGCGATCTCGCGCCCGGAGGGCAGGGTCGCCCGGATGTCCACCACGCCGAGCGTCGTGCCGGGCATGCGCGACTCTGTGAGCACGGGGTTTTTGCCGCTCTGAAGCAGGCGGTTGAGCAACGTGGACTTCCCGACGTTGGCCGTCCCGACCGCGTACACCCGCTCCTCCGCGCGGGCTCCGAGCGCGTCCATCATCTCCCGAAGCCCCGCACCGGTGCGGCCGCTCACGAGCCAAACCGCGTCACAGCGCACCCCGTGCCGCGCCAACAGGCGTCCTACAAAGCGGCCGAGCGCTTCGGTGCGGACATCCTGCGGCAGCAGGTCGACCTTGTTCACCACCGCCCAAACCGTGCTATCCCGCAGCCATTCCCCGATGCCCGGCAACAGTGAACCGGCGAGATCGAACACATCCAACACGTACAGCACCAGGCCGGGCCGCCGCGAGATGCCCGTTGCGACCTCCCGGTAGGCGGAGGCCGGCACCGAAACCGGAGTCACCTCTCCGTAGTGGCGGATGCGAAAACACCGCCGGCACAACGGCTCGTCCCGCTCGAGGGCGCCCGGCGGCACGTATCCCGGCGCGTCCTCCGCCTCCGTCTGCAACGCCGCGCCGCACCCGGTGCAGATCCGGGTCACGTTCGCTTCTTCCACGACGATCCGCTCCCCTCCATCCTCCCGCCGCCGCGGTGGGGCACCTGCAGTCCGCGCCGGAGCAGCCGGCGCATCACAAAGCGTTCGGCGATGCGCACCAACCGGGTGCCCCACCACTCCCGCGGATGGATGGGCGCCACCAGGATGGTGTACGCACCGCAGCGGTTACCCCCGCGCACGTCGGTCAATAGCTGGTCTCCCACCATCACCGTCTCCTCCGGACGCGCGCTGAACCGCCGCATGGCCTCCTCGAACGCCTCCGGCTTCGGTTTGCGGGCCGCCGCGATGTGCGGCAGCCCGGTCTTCTCGGCGAAGCGCTGGACGCGCGGTCCGCGATTGTTGGAGACGATGCAGAAGGTGAATCCCATGGCCTGCCCGCGCGCAATCCAGCTGCGCAGATCCTCCGGCACATCGGGATCGTTCCAGGGGACGAGGGTGTTGTCCAGGTCGCACAGGATCAGGCGGCGGCCCGCCCGGCGCAACCGCGTCAGGTCAATCTCGTGGACCGAAGCGACAAACTCATTGGGCATCCACCGCTCCCAAAAACTCGACATCCCACACCCCGTCCCACACCGTTCTCGGCCGGCAGGCCCGTCCGGAGCGACGCTGCCAGCCGCTGCCGTGATTCCCACTGTAGCACACCGGGGCGGGGGAGGCAAAGCTCACGTCAATCCTTTGCCGCTGCGAAGTTTCGCGTACAGCTTGTTGAGCGCCTTGCGCTCGATGCGCGACACGTAGGAACGCGAGATGCCCATCTCGGCGGCGATCTCGCGCTGGGTCCGCTCCTCCCCGTCGGGGATGCCGAACCGTTTGCACAGCACCTCCCGCTCCCTGTCCGGCAGCTGCGGCAGGAACTCAAACACCTTGCGCTTTTCCCACGACAGGTCGACCTCGTTGACCACGTCGTCCGGGTCCGACCCGAGCAGATCGGCGAGGGTCATCTCGTTTCCATCCTTGTCGACGCCGATGGGATCGTGCAGAGAGGCGTCGCGGCGGTGACGCTTCGTGCTGCGCAGATACATCAGGATCTCGTTGTGGATGCAGCGCGCGGCGTAGGTGGCCAGTTTCGTGCCGCGGTCCGAGGTGTAGCTCTCCACCGCCTTGATGAGGCCGATGGTCCCGATGGAGATGAGGTCGTCCATCTCCTCGCCGGATGCCTCGAACTTCTTGGCGAGGTGGGCGACGAGGCGCAGGTTGTGTTCAATCAGGGTGTTGCGCGCACTCTGGTCGCCCTGCCGCATGCGGCGAATGCAGTCCGCCTCCTCCTCCGCCGACAGCGGCTGAGGGAAGGACTGGTTTTTCACGTAGGAGACGAATACGGAGACGTCCTTGAGGATGAGCGCCAACAGGGTGAACAATCCGGTCATGCGCATCGCCCCCCGTCATACACACTCTCCATACGTATGACGAAGGCGAGAAGAATCTGCCCGCCAAACGAAAACCGCCGAACGAAAAAAGCGGCGTCTACTCGACGCCGCCCGACGCCCGCCCCGAGCGCAGCGCCACCGGCGCTTCCCCGGTTCGCGCGCTCTCCTGCAGGCTCAGCAATAGAGTCTCCAGTTCGTACAGCTTGCCCTCAATCCGATGCAGGTGGCTCTGCATATCGTCAATCTCCTGCTCCGCCTTGTAGTTGATGGCGAAGTCGATGATGGACTCGTGCTTGTCGCGCGCCGCCTGCCGGTTTTGGCTCATCATGATGATCGGCGCTTGGAACGCCGCGATGAACGACAGGACCACATTCAACAGCTGAAACGGATAGCTGTCAAAGTGCCAGGTGAACCGCACCGTGTTCCAAACGATCCACAGCAGGAGAAAGACCGCAAAACTGAGGATGAACACCCAGCTGCCGCCGAACTTCGCGATCCGGTCCGCCAATCGGTCCGCCCACGTCGTTCTGCGCAGGTACTCCTCGTCCAGGTGGGCCATGATGCGGCTCTCGTAGTGATTCACCAGCCGGTCAATCCGCTTGACGTCGTCCTCGTTGATGGGAATGTCGAAGCCTTCCAGTCGCACGCCGTTGTGGTCGAGATCCTGCGGCTTCACGTAGTAGTTCTTCTTCCCCACGTGGATCAACTCCCCTCCGAGGGAGAGTCGACAGACCCCGCTCACATCCCGGCGAGCATGCCCGATGCCGACAGCCGCCCGCCACGCCCGCCCGGCGCGGGCGGAGTCGTCCCTCTCCCCGTATTCAGTTCAGGACTGGGACTGTTGACAGACGAACCGTCCATCGAGTCTTTTCACTCCTTTGGGAGCCGTTTCTCCCGGCTCCAACCCCTTACCATCATACTGTCGATCCCGCTGCTTGGCAACGCATTTCTTTCAACATCGCGCCCGATTTTTGGCCTCGCCGCCCGCGGGTCAAAACGCGCGATGGCCCGAACCAGGTCCGACGTGACGCCGAAGGCCTGCCGGTGCCCGACGGCCGCGGGCTCGCCGGCGACCAGGACGCAGAAGGCCACCACCGGCCGCTCAGCGGGCATAAACCCGGCCACCCAGGCGTTCACGCGCCCGTCGGGGCGTTCCGCCGTCCCCGTCTTGACCGCGCAGGTCACCGGGAGCCCCGCCAGCGCGTGCGCCGTCCCCAAGGGAGAGACCACGGCCTCGCGCATCGCCGCCGCCAACCACCCGGCGACATAGGGGGACAACACCCGCCGGTCCGGGTCGCGCGGGAACGCCACCAGGCGCCCCTCGCGTTCCGCCCCTTCCACCAACCGCACCGGGTGCGCCACCCCGCCCGCCGCGATGGTCCGGACCAGATTGGCGGCGGCAAGCGGGCTCAGGCGGACGTCCTGCTGCCCGATGGCGGTGTTCGCCAACCGCCCCGGGTCGTCCCCCGGCGCCCCGAACACCCGGCCCGGTTCCGCCTCGGCGAGGACGGGACGCCCCGACAATCGCTGCAGCGGAACCCCCTCCAACCGCAGCCTTGACGCCATCTCCTCGAAGGCCCGCCGGCCGAGCGCGGCGCCCACCTCGGCGAACGCCACGTCGCAGGAGGCGGCGAGGGCGTCGGTCAGGGTCTCCTCCCCATGAACCCGCCAGCAGCGCATCCGGATCCCCGGCTGCTCCACGGCGCCGCGGCAGATGAACCGGTCCGAGCCGCGGTAGCGGTACGACGCCGTGGCCGCCGCCGCGGTCACCAGTTTGAACACGGACCCCGGGGTGTACGCGCGCACCGCGGTGATGGCGCCGCGCGGGCTTCGACTGGCCATCGCCAACGCCGATCCGGTGGCCACATCGAGAACGACCACCGCGCCCTCCCGGACGCCGTAGTCCGCCAGGGCCGAGGCGGCCACCCGCTGCCAGGCCGGATCGAGCGTGGTGCGAAGGTCCCACCCCGGGTCCGCGGCCACCCGGTACACCAATCCCCGCGGGGTGCCCGCCGCGTCCTCCAACACCCCCACCCGCTCCGCGCGGCGGCTCTGCAGCACCCGGTCGAAGGTGAGCTGAAGGCCGGAGCGCCCCTGCTCCATGACCGGCCGGTGCGGATCGGGCCAGCGGTCCGGGAGCCCGACGGCGCCGAACAGCGGATCGGCATCGGACACCGGTTGCCCGTTGCGATAACGGATCCGGCCGCGCCCGTCATCCACCGTCCAGGTCAAAAGGTGTTCGGCCTGCGCGCGCAGCCGAACCCCGTGCCCCGCTCGCCCGGCGGGTCCCTCGTCTGGCAGGACGGTCAACACCAACAGCCGTCCCAACAGGACGGCCGTCGTCAGAAGATGGAGGCCGATGAGCCAGGCGACGCGCCGTCGCAAGGCGGCAGACACCCCTTCCGAACCGCATCGGACACAGCGTGCCCCAACCGGCCTTCCGGCATGCGCCCGCCTCGCCCCGGGGCGAGATCAGGAGTGGGCCTTGAGATTCGCGCGGCTCAACGCCTCGTTGTGCAACTGCTGCGCGTACGTGGCGGCGAAGTAGTGTTCGCCGCTCCCATCGTTTTTGACCACGTAGTAGAGGTAATCGGTGTGCGCCGGATGCAACGCCGCCTCGATGGAGGACAGGCCCGGATTGGCGATGGGCCCCGGCGGAAGCCCCTCGTACCGGTAGGTGTTATATGGATCATCCACCTCGAGGTCCTTGTCCGTCACCACGTCCCGGTGGCCCAGCACGTACTCCACCGTCGCGTCAATCTGGAGCTTCATCGGCGGTTTTCGATGCAACCGGTTTTCGATCACGCTGGCGATGAGCGGCCGCTCGGAGGCCACCTTCGCCTCCCGCTCAATCATCGAGGCTTCCGTCAACACCTCGTGCAGCGTCTTTCCCTGCGCCTTCGCCTCGGCCCGCATCTCGGGCGTCACCCGGTCGGCGAAGGTCCGGAGCATCTCGTCAATCACGTCGTGCGCCGCCTCGCCCTTCGTGAACCGGTAGGTGTCCGGGAACAGATAACCCTCGAGGCGCCACTTGATCCGCTTGTCCGCGGGGATGGCCTGGACAAAATCGTACGAAAAGGTGTCGTGCTGCACCGCGTCCAGAAACGCCTGGCGGGAGCAGACACCCGAAGCCTGCAGGCGATCGGCGATCTGCGTGACCGTGAAGCCCTCCGGGATGGTCACGGTGACGGCGTCCGTCACCACGCGCCCACCGACCAGCTGATCCAGCACGGCGGACATCGCCTGACCGCGCGCAATGCGGTAGTGGCCCGCCTGCACCCGGTGCGCCTGGCCGGTCCAGGCCGCGTACAGGCGAAACACCTCAGCATTGCGGACGCATCCGGCGGCGGCCAGGGCCTGCGCCACATCGGCGAACGATTCTCCCGGCCGGACGGTCACGTCCGCCCAACCGGTGCCCGGGCTCGGCCGGGACACCTGCCACAACCAGACGGCGGCGGCCCCGGCGCCAAGGAGGATCACCACCCCCGCCGCCGCGAGGATGCGCCTTAACCTGCCCCGGCGTGCCGGCATCGGGGTCTGTCCGCTCAATCGCCTCCCCCTCGCTTCTGGGCCTGCGCCCGTCTCCAGTCGAGATACCCCTGCAGAAGGACCGTCGCCGCCACCGCGTCAATCACCTGCCGGCGCCGGCGGCGGCTGACGTCGGCCGACACGAGCATCCGCTCCGCGGCGACGGTGGTCAACCGCTCGTCGTACAGGGCGACCGGCAACCCGGTCCTGCGCCGCAGAAGGTCGGCGAACGCCTCGCACTGGGCGGCGCGCTCTCCGACGGACCCGTTCATGTTCTTCGGGTGGCCGACGACAATCTCGTCCACCCGGTGCTCGCGCGCAAGCTCCGCGATGGCTTTCGCCGCCTGTTCGTCGTCCTCCCGCCGCAGCACCGTCAGCTGCTGGGCCACCAGGCCCGTCGGGTCGCTCACCGCAATCCCGATCCGGGCCCTGCCGTAGTCAACGCCCAGAATTCTCATACCTGTGGTGTTCGGCGTACGAGCGCACCAGTTCTTCAATCAGCTCGTCGCGCTCAATGCGGCGAATGGTGTTGCGCGCGTCGAGGTGGTTGGTGATGTAGGCCGGGTCCCCGGAGATGAGATAGCCGGCGATCTGGTACACCGGATTGTAGCCTTTCTCCGACAGAGCCCGGTACGCCAATTGGAACGCCCGCCTGGCCTCCTCGTTCTCCGGTTTCGGCGAGAACCGCATGGTCTGTTCGAACTCCACGATCGTCACCTCGCTTCACCGCAGGCTCCTCTGATGCTAGACACTATTTCGCTTCGGTCGGCAGGATTCCTGCGCGCTCGCGGACGATTTCCACGACCTTGGCGATGGCTGCCGGCAGTTTCTCGGGATCGCGGCCGCCAGCCTGCGCCAGGTCCGGACGTCCACCCCCGCCGCCGCCCGTGAGCTGGGCGACCTCTTTGACCAATTGGCCTGCGTGCAGTTTTCGCTCCTGGAGATCCTTCGATACCGCCGCGACCAATTGCACCTTGCCCTGGCTCACCGTCCCGAGGACCACCACGTGGCTGGGGAGCCGATCCCGCAGGTCGTCCACGATGGTCCGCAGCCCCTCGATGTCCGTATCCGGGACCACCGCCGCGATGACGGGGATGCCGCCGACGTCCCGCGCCTCGTCCGCCAGCCTCGCGGCCTGCCCGCGGCTCAGCTTCGCCCGCGCCGACTCGAGTTCCCGCTCCAGCTGCCGCGTCTCCTCCAGCGCTCGCTCGGCCCGGGCCACCACCTCCGACGAGGGCACCTTGTACAGATCCGCCAGGTGCTCCAGGATGGCCTCGCGATCGCGCACATGCCGGTAGGCCCAGCGCCCGGTCACGGCCTCGATGCGGCGCACCCCCGAACCGATGCCGGTCTCGGACACAATCTGGAACAGGCCGATCACGCCGGTGCGCGGCACGTGGCATCCGCCGCACAGCTCGATGCTGTAGTCCCCCGCCTTGACGACCCGGACCCGCTTCCCGTACTTCTCCCCGAACAGGGCCATGGCCCCCATCGCCCTCGCCTCGTCGAGGTCCGCTTCGAAGATCTCCACCGGGTCATCGCGCCAGATGGCGTCGTTGACGCGCCGCTCCACCTCCGCCAGTTCCTCGCGCGTCAGCGGCCCGAAGTGCGAGAAGTCGAACCGAAGCCGGGTGTCCGCGACCAGCGAGCCCGCCTGCGCCACGTGGTCGCCCAGCACCTCGCGCAGGGCCTTGTGCAACAGGTGCGTCGCGGTATGGTTTTTGATCACGTCGCGCCGCCACGCCACGTCCACCTCGGCCCGCACCGCCCCACCGACGGTCAGGCGACCGGACAGCACGCGCACGTGGTGCAGATGCTGGCCGTGGGGCGCCTTGCGCACGTCGAGCACCTGCGCCTCGGCCCCCTCCGCCAGGATGCGCCCCCGGTCCGCCAGCTGGCCACCGCTCTCCGCGTAAAAGGGGGTCACGTCGAGCAACAGGTCGGCCTCCTCGCCCGCACCCACCGCCTCGACGGCGTCCGGCCCCTGCACCAGGGCGGTGATCCGACTGTCGGTGGAAAGCACCTCGTAACCGACGAAACGGCTTGGAACCGTCAGCGTCTCCAGCACCCCGCGCTCGCTGTTCATGCCCTCCTGCGCCTGCCGCGCCGAGCGCGCCCGTTCGCGTTGGGCCTCCAGTTCGCGGGCGAATCCGTCGCGATCGACCGTCACCCCGCGCTCCTGCGCAATCTCCTCGGTCAGGTCAATCGGGAACCCGAAGGTGTCGTACAACCGGAAGGCGTCCTCGCCGGAGAGCACCTTCTCCCCGGATTCCGTCAGGCGGTCGAGGATGGATTGCAACAGCGCCTCGCCCTCCGCCAGGGTCTCGAGGAACCGCTCCTCCTCGGTGCGGATGACGCGCTGGATGAACTCCAGCTTCTCGACCACCTCCGGGTACTCCGTGCCCATCACCTGCGAGACGGCCGGGGCGAGTTCGTGCAGGAACGGCCGCTCGACGCCCAGTTTGCGGCCGCTTCGCACCGCCCGCCGCAGCAGTCGGCGGATGATGTAGCTGCGGCCCTCGTTGCCCGGCAACACCCCGTCGCCGACGGCGAACACCACCGTGCGCAGGTGATCCGCGATGATCTTGAAGTGCACGTCGCGGGTGGAGTCCTCGCCGTAGGGAACGCCCGCGACCCGCTCGGCCTGTGCGATGATGGGCCGGAACAGGTCCGTCTCAAAGTTGTTCGGCACGTTCTGCAGCACCGACGCGATGCGCTCCAACCCCATGCCCGTGTCGATGTTCTTTTTCGGCAACGGGGTGTACGAGCCGTCCGGCTCTTTGTTGAACTGGGTGAACACCAGGTTCCAGATCTCGAGGAACCGGTCGCAGTCGCATCCCGGGCCGCAGTGATCCGATCCGCATCCGAACGCCTCGCCGCGGTCGTAGTAAATCTCCGAGCAGGGTCCGCACGGCCCCTCTCCGATCTCCCAGAAGTTGTCCTCGTCCCCGAGCACAATGCGCTCCTTCGGCAGACCGACCTCCCGGTGCCAGATGTCGTACGCCTCCTCGTCCTCGTGATGCACCGTGGCGTACAGGCGCTCCGGCTCCAGCTCCAACACCTCGGTCAGGTAGCCCCACGCCCAACGGATGGCGTCGCGCTTGAAATAGTCGCCGAACGAGAAGTTCCCGAGCATCTCGAACATCGTCTGGTGCCGCGCGGTGTGGCCGACGTTCTCGATGTCGTTCGTGCGGATGCACTTCTGCACGCTGACAATGCGCGGCTTCTCCGGGATCTCGCGGCCGTCGAAATAGGGCTTGAGCGGCGCCATCCCGGCGTTGATCCACAGAAGCGTCGGATCGTCGTGCGGGACCAGGCTGGCGCTTGGAAACACCAGATGTCCGCGCTCGGCGAAATAGGCTTTGAAGGTGTCTCGAATCTCCTGCGCGCTCAGTCGTCTCATCGTCGTCTCCCTCCACCGGTGAGCCTCGCCGCGGCGCGCCCGCTGGCGCCAATCCCGCGGCCACAGAAAAACCCCCCGCCCCGGCAGGGACGAGAGGTTCATCTCGCGGTACCACCCTGGTTACAACCCGCCCCTCGGGCGCGGTTGTCACTCGATCTCGCTGTAACGGGCGAACCCGTCTCATCGCGCTTGAGGCTGGCTTCAGCTTGTCGACGGGGGCGCCTCACAGCCAAGGGCGCCCTCTCTGGGCCGTCGGGGGCAAGCTTACTCGTTCCTCGCATCGCTTTTTCGTATTGCCACGTATTCTAAAAGATGCCGCCTCGCTTGTCAAACCGGCTCCCGCCCCGGGCCGGTCGGTGGATCCGCGGGCTCACTGCACCCCGCCCCGCGCATCCGACCACCCTCCCAAGCGCCTCGGGCGGCCGCCGGCCCGGCGCGATCGGCGGTTGCCGGCCCGGCGCGGTGGACAGCCGCCGGCGCAGCGCGATAAACGGTTGCCTAGGGCGTGCGAAACAGAGAGCGAATCCCGGTGTACACCACTTTCGCCACCGCCAACAGCGGCACGGCGCACACCAGGCCGAGGACCCCGCCCACCTCGCCGCCGATGAGCACCGCCGCGACGATGGCCATCGGGTGAAGATCCAGGGTGCGCCCCATGATCTGCGGCTGAATCAGGTTGCCCTCCAGCTGTTGCACGATGGCGTTGACCAACAGCACCTTCAATGCGAGCGGAGGACTCACCGTCAGGGCCAACAGGATGGCGGGGGCCGCGCCGATGAACGGACCCAGGTACGGGATGACATCCATGACGGCCAGAAACAGCGCCAACAGGAGTGCGTACGGCATGCCGACGACCAGATACCCGGCGTAGGTCAGGACCCCCACGGCCGCCATCACCAGCATCTGTCCGCGCACGTAGCGCCCGAGCGTGGTGTCGATGTCCATCAGGATCTCGCGCGCCTCGTCCCGGTACCGGCGGGGGAACAGATGCAGCAGCGCGCGCCCGAGCGCCCGCCCGTCCTTGAGCATGTAGAACACCAGAAACGGTACGACGAACGCCATGAACACCGCGGCGACGGTGGAGGTCAACATCGACACCAGCCGGGTGACGTAGGCGGTGACGTTCTGCTCCGCCTGGTTGAGCGCCGTCTCGACCCCGCGCCGCAGCGCGTCGGGCAGATACTGCCGGCGCTGTGCGATCCCGTCAATCCACCCGTCCGCCTGCCGAATCATGTCCGGAAGGTGCTGGCCGAGCTGCGTCAGTTGCCGCGAGACGACCGGAATGGCCTGAAGGATGAGGACGACGGCGACCACGGCGAACGTGAGATAGATGATCAGGATGGCGGCGCCGCGGGGCACCCGCCGGCGCACCAGGAGATCGACCACCGGTTGCAGGAGGTACGTGACCACCATCGCGGCCAGAAACGGGATCGCCACGACCTTGAGGATCAGCCACAGGTCGTACAGAAATCCGCGCAGCTGGGCGATGAGCCACAGGCACGCGAGGGTCGCCAGCACGGACAGCACCGTGCGCAGGTACTTGGTGGACGCGTCCACGCCCCTCCCCCCTTTGGCGGCGTGTCCATTCACAGCCAGTATATGCAGTTGTCCCGCGGGACATTTGCGCGGGGCGTCCCGGGCGCAAAAGCGTCGCGGCCGGTGTGCGCATGTCCTGTGTGCGCATGTCCTGTGTGCGCATGTCCTGTGTGCGCACGGCCGGTGTGCGCATGGCCCGTGTGCGTAGCGCGGGTATGTGCACGGCCGGTGTGCGCACGGCCGGTGTGAGGCAGAGGTGGCCGGTAAAAGCGCCCGCAGTCCTCATGAACAAGGGGTTTGCGCCCGGCCTCGCAAAGCCCGTATACTGGCAACATACGGGACCCTGTCCGCAGCGGGGAGAGGAGGAGTGGGGCATGCCGTATCTCGCGGTGGCCATCGGCGGTTTCCTCGGCGCCATCGCGCGCTATCTGTTCAGCGAGTGGCTGGGCACCCTGCACGGGTTCCCGGTGGCGACCCTGATCATCAACATCGCGGGCAGCGCCTTTCTGTCCTGGTTTTACACCCTCACGCTCGAACGCCTGCCCATCCATCCCCACCTGAGGCTCGGCATCGGCACCGGATTCGTCGGCGCCTTCACCACATTCTCCACGCTGACGGTGGATGTTTGGAATTTGACGGCGGCGGACCTGTTCAGTTGGGCGGGCCTGTATCTCCTTCTGACGTTCGGCGGGGGACTTTTGGCCGCGGCCGCCGGATACCTGGTGGCGGCGCGGCAGTCGACGTTGCGCTGGGTGCGCCCGGCGCACGGCGCGGATGAGGAGATGTGACGATGCCAGGGATTCTGTGGGTGGGTCTCGGCGGCATTGCCGGCGCGCTGCTGCGGTATCAACTCTCCAAGTGGATCGCCGAGCGGTGGGTGGTCTCGTTCCCGCTGGCGACCCTCCTCATCAATGTCAGCGGATCGTTTGTGCTCGGCCTGGTGACGCGGCAGGCGACGGCCTGGTTCCCGGGCCACGCCCAGGCGGCGGTCCTCCTGCTCGGAACGGGGCTGTGCGGCGCGTACACCACATTCTCGACGTTCTCGTACGAGTTCACGATGCTGTGGCGAGAGGGCCGAACGCAGGCCGCTCTGTGGTACCTGGCGGCATCCTGTGTGTTGGGGCTGCTCGCCGCCTGGGTCGGCCTTCATCTGTAGACGCCGTCAGGCGCGCCCAAGCCGCCCATGCGAGGGCACGGGGAAGTACCGCTGGCGGTCGCGGCGCCACCCAGCAACCGCCGTCCGGCGCGCCCAAGCCGCCCATGCGAGGGCGCTGCGCCTCATCGGCGCCCCGGCATCATCGCGCCGGGGCGCGCCCGCATCGGTGAACTGCGCGGGGCCGAGCAGACGCGAACGGGCTGCGGCGCACTGAATGGAATCAGTCCGCCGCAGCCCGTCCGTGAGGAACTTCGTGTCCGGCCGTCCGCGCCACGCGCTCACACCGTGCCCGTCCCGAGCTCGAGGGAATCGGGCGAGTACTCCACCGCGACCAACGACCCGTCCTCCGCGACCTCGTACACCTTGATGTCATCGCCCGACACGTTGAACTCCTTGAAGCAACCCCAGCAGTAGTACTGATTCGCGCCGATCTTTCCGATATCCCTGCAATGACAATGTGGACAGCGCATGACTCAATCTCCTTTGGGAAGACCTGACATGTCACCAATAGCCTATCCAGAAGTGGAAATTCGTAAACTGGCGCAGGACGGCGCACGACGACCCCCAAAGTGGCCTTCGGGGGTCGATGGAAGCAGTCGCTGAAAAAAGGTGAGCCACTGTTCGGCCCTCCTCATGGTAGCGCAGCGGCGCCGGAAAGGCAAGATGTCCGCCCACAGGCCTCGCGCGCCGGTGAAGGGCCCCGCGCCAGCCCGGCATGGCCTTTCCGCCCCCCGCTCATCCGCGCAGGACCTCGACCACGCGGCGCACCGTCCGCCCCGCCCGCGCCGCGTCCTCCGGCGACGTCAGGGCGGAGAAGCTGAAGCGCACGGAGGATCTCACCCGGTCCTCGGGATGGCCCGAGGCCATCAACACGTGACTTGGCTCCAGGCTGCCCGCGGTGCAGGCCGCACCCGCGGACGCCGCGACGCCCTCGAGATCCAACCGCATCAGAAGGATGTCCGCCCGCACCCCGGAGAAGGCCAGATTGAGAATCGTCGGCACCCCGGACGCGGGGCTGTTCCACACCACCCCGGCCAGGCCGGCGAGGCCCTCGAGGAACGCATCCCGCGCCCGCCGCACGCGCGCGCCGTGCTCCGGGTCCTCGGCCAGATGCGCCACCGCCGCGCCGAACCCGACGATGCCCGCCGCGTTCTCCGTTCCGGCGCGCCGGCCGCGCTCCTGGTTGCCCCCGACCAGCACCGGCTGCCACCGACTGCCGCGCCGGACGTACAACGCCCCCACGCCCTTCGGGCCGTGCACCTTGTGGGCGGAAAAACTGGCGAGATCGACGGCGGACTGCTTCAATTCCACCGGCAGGGCGGACAAGGCCTGCACCATGTCCGAGTGCACCACGACATCGGGGTTGCGCGCCTTGACGGCGCGGGCAATCGCATCGACCGCCGTCACCGCCCCGGTCTCGTTGTTCACCCGCATCAGGCTGACCACGCCCGTGTCCGGCCGCAGCGCCCCCAGCACCTCGTCCGCGTCCACCCCGCCGTCCGGGCGCGGGCGCACGCGGGTCACCTCGGCGCCGAGCTGCTCCAGCAGCCGGCAGGTGTGCAGCACCGCGTGGTGTTCCGCCTGGGAGGTGACGATGTGCCGCCTTTCTCCAGCGGCCAACCAGGCGCCAACCAGGGCCAGGTGGATGGACTCCGTCCCGCCGCTGGTGAACACCACCTCTTCCGGCATCGCCCCGATGGCCTGTGCCACCTGTCGGCGCGCGGCCTCCACCCCGGCGCGGGCCTGCCGTCCGAACCGGTGGATGCTCGAAGGGTTTCCGAACCGCTCCTCCAGATACGGGGCCATCGCCTCGTGAACCGCGGGCAAAAGCGGCGTCGTCGCCGCGTTGTCCAGATACACCACTGTGCACGCCTCCGATGAGCCCTCAGATGTAGTACATGTACGAGTCGGCTCCGGACTGTTTCATCTCCACCAAATCCTCCAGCGTCACCGACCGCAGCACGGATAGAATCGACTGGCGCAGGCGCTCCCACAGCTCGTCCAGGCCGTCGTCCACATCGGCATCCACCAGATCCAGCGGCCCCTCCAGAGTCAGGATGATGTCCGCCGCGGTGATCTCCGTCTTCGGTTTGGCCAGCACGTATCCTCCGTACGCGCCGCGGATGCTGCGGACAAACCCGGCGTTGCGAAGCGGCGCAATCAACTGTTCCAGATAGTGCTCCGACAGGCCCTGGCGCTCCGCAATGGACTTGAGCGACACAGGCGCGCCCGTGTCGTTCATCGCCAAATCCACCAGGAGCATCAGCCCGTATCGGCCTTTCGTCGAGATCTTCACGTCCCTCTCTCCTCCTCGTCCTCGCGCCCACCGCCAAAGCCCAACCCCTCGCGGCCCGCCCCGTCCCCGGACGCGGAATCCGATGCGGAATCCGATGCGGGATCCTCCTCCCGGAGATAACGGCGGGGAGCCACCCCCTCCGGCCAATAGTTCTGCGCCACCCAGTGCCCGGGGAAGTCGTGCGGATACAGGTACCCCACGCCGCTTCCGAGCGCCTGCGCCCCGCGGTATCCCGTGCCGCGCAGGTGTGGCGGGACCGTCAGGGGAAGGCCGCGGCCGACCTCCTCCAGCGCCTCGTTGATGGCCCGGTAGGCCGCGTTCGACTTGGGCGCCCGCGCCAGATAGGCCGTCGCCTCCGCGAGCGGAATCCGTCCTTCCGGCATGCCGATGGCCTGAACCGCGTGCATCGCCGCCACCGCCAGCGGCAGCGCGTGCGGATCCGCCAACCCGATGTCCTCCGCCGCGAGAATCACGAGCCGGCGAGCGATGAACATCGGGTCCTCCCCGGCGGCGATCATCTTCGCCAACCACAGGATGGCGGCGTCCGCGTCGGATCCCCGGACCGACTTGATGAACGCGGAGATGGTGTCGTAGTGCTCGTCCCCGCCGGTGTCGTACACCACCTGTCGCTGCTGGATGGCGGCGCGGGCCGTCTCCTCGTCCACCTCCACTCCGCCGTCCGGCCCCACGGGGGCCGTCGTCACCGCCAGCTCAAGGGCGTTGAGCGCCCGCCGAGCGTCTCCCGCCGCGTACCGGATCAACAGGTCGAGGGCCCCTTCGGTCACGGTGGCGGCCTGGTGGCCGAGCCCCCGTTCCCGGTCCGTGAGCGCCCGTTCCAGCAGGCGGCGCAGGTCCTCCGGCTGCAGCGGTTCCAGGCGGTACACCTGCGAGCGGGAGACGAGCGCCGCGTTCACCTGCGTGTACGGGTTTTCCGTCGTCGCGCCGATCAGGGTGACGAGCCCTCGCTCCACGTACGGCAGGAGCGCGTCCTGCTGCGCCCGGTTGAACCGGTGGATCTCGTCGATGAACAGCACCGTCCGCCGCCCGTACAGCCGCCGTTCCTCCTTGGCCTGTTCAATCACGCGGCGGATGTCCGCCACCCCCGACGAAACGGCGTTGAGGGAGGCGAACCGGGCCTTCGTCGCCCGGGCGATCACGTGGGCCAGCGTGGTCTTTCCAGTTCCCGGCGGACCGTAAAAGATGACCGAGCGCAGGCGGTCCGTCTCGATGGCCCGGCGCAGCGAGGACCCGGGGCCGACCACGTACCCCTGACCGACCACCTCATCCAGGGTGCGCGGGCGCATGCGGTGCGCCAGCGGCGCCTCCAGCTCCTGCTCCCGTTCGGCCCGCGCCTCAAACAGGTCCATCAGGCGGTGACGCCTCCCTTCACCACCCGGGAGATCACGGACAGGGCGCGCAGGATGCCTTCGCGATCCACATCGCGGTGCGTGACGAAGCGCACCAGCGTGGGGCCAAAGGCCGACGCGAGCACGCCTTCCGCCGCGAGCGAGGCGAGGAACGCCTCCACCGCCAGGCCCGTCCCCGCGATGTCGACAAGCACAATATTCGTCTGCACCCGGCCGAGGTCCACCCGGATGCCCGGCACCTCCGCCAGGCCCTCCGCCAACATCCGCGCGTGCTCGTGATCCTCCGCGAGGCGCTCCACCATCGTCGTCAACGCGAGGATGCCCGGCGCCGCAATCACGCCGGCCTGCCGCATCCCGCCGCCGAGCCGTTTTCGCCACTGGCGCGCCCGCTCGATGAAATCCCGCGGTCCGACCAACACGGATCCCACCGGCGCGCACAGCCCCTTGGACAGGCACACCTGCACCGTGTCCGCCAGCCTGGCGAATTCGGCGGCGGAGACCCCGGCGGCGATGGCGGCGTTGAACAGCCGCGCCCCGTCCATGTGGATGGGTACGCCGAACCGATCCGCCACCTCCCGCAGCCGGCGCAGGTTGTCCAGCGGGATCACCGTCCCCCCCGCCCGGTTGTGGGTGTTTTCCACCTCAATCAGCGCGGTGCGCGGATGGTGGACGTTCGGCTCGCGGATGGCCGCCGCCACCGCCTCCGGCGGCAGCGCGCCTGCGACACCCGGGATCTGGCGGATCTGCGCCCCGGCGATGGCCGATACGGCCGCCGCCTCGTACAGAAAGATGTGCGATTCCGCCTCCGCGATGACCTCCTCGCCGCGGCCCGCATGCGTGGCGATGGCCACCTGATTGCCCTGGGTTCCGGAGGTGACGAACAGGCCCGCCTCCTTGCCCAGCGTCTCGGCGGCCAACTCCTCCAGACGCCGGACCGTGGGGTCCTCGCCGTAGACGTCGTCCCCCACCTCGGCTTCGGCCATCGCCCGCCGCATCGCATCCGTCGGTTTGGTCACCGTATCACTGCGCAGGTC
Organism: Alicyclobacillus sp.; assembly: GCF_023511815.1. Classification (GTDB taxonomy): domain Bacteria; phylum Bacillota; class Bacilli; order Alicyclobacillales; family Alicyclobacillaceae; genus Alicyclobacillus_H. Next base: position 24,996 of record NZ_JAIMAV010000009.1, on the reverse strand, counting down.
CACTCGTTCCGGCATGGTCAGCGCCCCATTTCCTAGTATCTTACTCAACATTGACCTATTATAGTCCTCCCGGCCGCGCCAGGCAACCGGCCGGTCGTGCCGCAACCCGAGAGGGGTCGAAAACGGCAGCACAAGAGGCGGCGAGGAAGGCGACAAAAAAGGCAGCCCGTGTCGGACTGCCTCATGACGGCCGATTTTCCGGCCTTCTTATGTTCAGAGGAAACCCCGCTGCTGCCGTGAAGCCCCCGTTTTGAACCTGCCTGCTCGCAGGTGGGTGCCCTGCTCGGCCGACTTGCAAGTCCACGAAAGGCGCGACGCCCTTGAGGCAGGTGCGCATCGGCGAGACTCCGAGCTCCCGTTTCGGTTCGTGTTGGCTCAAATAACCGGCTTTAGGCTCGCACGAACAGTGCAGGGAGCGCCGCGGGTCGCCCCGCTTTGCTGTGCTCTCATGGTAGCACTGCGCCATCGGGATCGCAAGCGTCAAACCCTGGGAGACGCGCCGGCGGGCTGCGCCTTCCGCCGAACGGCCAGGTGCAGCACCTCCAGCTGCTCGGGGCTGACCGCTGAGGGCGCCATCGTCATCAGGTCGGTGCCGCTCGATGTCTTCGGGAACGCGATGCAATCCCGCAGCGACCGACCCCCGCCCATGATCATCACCAGCCGGTCGATGCCAAACGCGATTCCGCCGTGCGGCGGCGTGCCGTACTCGAACGCGTCGAGCAGGAATCCGAACTGGCGCTGCGCTTCCTCCATGGAGAACCCCAGCGCGCGGAACATTCGCTCCTGCAGATCACGCCGGTAGATGCGCATGCTGCCGCCGCCAAGCTCGAATCCGTTGAGCACCATGTCGTACGCCTGGGCGCGGACGGCGCCGGGATCCGTCTCGAGTTTGTCCAAATCCTCCCACCGCGGCATCGTGAACGGATGGTGCTCCGCCACCCATCGGCCCTCCTCCTCGTCGAAGGAGAGCAGCGGGAAATCGGTGACCCACAGGAACCGGAACTCGTCCGGACGGATGAGACCCAGTTCCTGGCCGAGCTTGGAGCGCAGCGCCCCCATCGCCTGCAAAACCTGGGCGCGCGGGCCGGCCCCGATGAGAATGAGATCGCCCGTCTTGGCACCCGCCCGATCCGCGATGGCCCGGAGCTGGTCCGTTGTGAAGAACTTGGCGATGGGTGACCGGAACTCCCCGTCCACAAGGGCGATGGGCGCCAGGCCCTTCATGCCGAAGGTGCCGACGAACTGCACCAACTCGTCCGTCTGCTTGCGGCTCCAGCCGGCGCACCCGGGCGCCACCAGGCCCTTGACCACCCCGCCCTGCGCGACGGCTTCCTTGAAGACCCGGAACGAGGTGTCCATCACCAGGTCGGACAGGTCGGACAGCGGCATGTCAAACCGCAGATCCGGTTTGTCCGATCCGTACTTCTCCATCGCCTCCTGGTACGGCAGGCGTTGGAAGGGCAACGGGATCTCGACGCCGAGCGCGGTCCGAAAGACGTGCTGCATCATCTGCTCCATCATGGACTGAAAGTCGACGAGCGAAAGAAACGACTGCTCGATGTCCAGCTGCGTGAACTCCGGCTGCCGATCGGCGCGCAGGTCCTCGTCGCGGAAGCAGCGGGCCAGCTGGTAATACCGCTCGATCCCGGCGACCATCAACAGCTGCTTGAACAGCTGCGGCGATTGCGGCAGGGCGTAGAACTCGCCCGGCTGCAGCCGGCTCGGGACCAGAAAATCGCGCGCCCCCTCCGGCGTGCTGCGGGTGAGCATCGGCGTCTCCACCTCGACGAAGCCGCGCGCATCGAGAAACTCCCGCAGGGCCCGCGTCACCCGGTGGCGCAGCATCAGCATCCGCTGCATCTCGGGGCGGCGCAGATCCAGGTAGCGGTGGCGCAGGCGGACGGTCTCGTCGACGTCAATCCCGTCCTCGATGTAAAACGGCGGGTGCTTCGCCGGGTTGAGGGTCTCCAGCCGCTTGACCAGAACCTCCAAGGTCCCCGTCTCCAGCCGCGGGTTCACCGTGTGCGCTTCGCGCCGCTCGAGCACCCCCTCGACGGTGACGACGTACTCGCTGCGCAGGCGGTCGGCCTCCGCCATCACCTCCTGGGGCGTGCCGCGGGCGGGATCGAACACCAGTTGGATGATCCCGCTGCGATCCCGCAGGTCGATGAAGATGATGCTGCCCAGGTCGCGCCGGCGCTGAACCCAGCCGGAGAGCACCACTCGGGTGCCGGGTGCGACCTCGAGCGTCTCGAGCGCACGATGCGTGCGGTACAGCTCGGGGGGTCGAATCATTCCTGCATGCCTCCTCTCACATACGCCACGACCTCGTCCGCCGCGGCCTCCCACTGCCTGCCCGTGGTCAGGTCCTTGAGGGTGACCACCCCGCGGGCGACCTCATCCGCCCCGAGGATGGCGCAAAAGCGCGCCTTCACCCGGTCGGCCGCCTTCAGCTGCGCCCGGAGGCCCTTGCCGAGGTAGTCGCGATCCGCCCGGACGCCCGCCAGGCGCAGCTGTTGCAACAGCCGCATCGCGGCAATTTCCGCCGTCTCATCCGCGACGGCGACCCACACGTCCATCGCGGCGCCGTCCGGGAGCTGGGCGCCCTGCTCGCGCAACACCAACAGCGCGCGTTCGATGCTCCCGGCAAACCCCACCCCCGGCGTCTCCGGACCGCCCACCTCGGCGACCAGGCCGTTGTAGCGGCCGCCCCCGCCGACGGAGCTGAACCCGGGGACGGTGACCTCCCAGGCGGTGCGGGTGTAGTAGTCGAGCCCGCGCACCAGCCGGTCATTGAGGGTGTACGGGACGCCCATGGCATCGAGGAACGCCCGCACCTGCTCGAAGTGCCCCCGGCAGTCGTCGCACAGACTCTCGAGGATGGTGGGCGCGCCCGCCTCCGCCACCACGCGTTGGCAGGATTCGTTCTTGCAGTCGAAGATGCGAAGCGGATTTCGCTCCAGGCGCTGCTGGCAGTCCCCGCACAGGCGCTCGGCGACCGGGCGAAGCCGCTCCAGCATCGTCTCGCGGTGGCGCGGCCGGCAGACCGGGCAACCGACGGAGTTGAGCTCGACCGTCAGGTCCCGGAGGCCGAAGCGCCGGAGAAGGTCCACGTTGATGGCGATGACCTCCGCGTCCGCGGCCGGGTGTTCGGCCCCGAGGACCTCGACGCCGTACTGGTGAAACTGCCGCCAGCGGCCCCGCTGCGGTTTTTCATAGCGAAACATGGGACCGATGTAGTACAGCTTGACGGTCTGGGCGGACCCGTACAGCTTGTTCTCGACAAACGCGCGCACCACGCCGGCCGTTCCCTCCGGGCGGAGGGTGACGCTGCGATCGCCGCGATCGACAAAGGTGTACATCTCCTTCGAGACGATGTCGGTCGTCTCGCCGACGCCGCGCGCGAACAGCTCGGTGTGCTCGAACACCGGGGTGCGGATCTCGTCGTAGTGATAGACCGCGCACGTGTCGCGGATGATCCGCTCGATGGCCTGCCACTGCTCCACCTCGCCGGGCAGGATGTCCGCCGTCCCGCGCGGCCGCTGGGTCAACATGATCCATTCCCTCCCGTCCTTCGCCGGCCCGGATGCGAGGGCCGGCGTCATAAAAAAACGCCCTTTCGCCTGCCGCGACGGCAGGGGCGAAAGGGCGTGGTTCCGCGGTGCCACCCTGCTTGGACGAACCGAGGTTCGTCCATCTCATTGGCGCATAACGGGCGCTGCCGCCGGCGCTTTGGGGCCTCTCCGGGACTCGTCCCGACACGAATGACCCGTTCACACCGGTTCATCGGGGGTGTCTTTCCCGCCGGGCCCGCGAACCTGCTTCCAGCCCAGGCAGGTCTCTCTGGACGCGACAGCGCGGGCGGTACTCTCCCCGTCATCGAATCACGATTCACGATAACCGGGAGTATACGCAAGGACCACCGGCTTGTCAATGCCACGGCGGGGATGACCGGGTGTGGCCCGATCAGTGCCGGCGCATGCGCTGAACGCGCACATTCCAATCCCGCGGCCCCGGCTCCCAATCCTCCGGCCAATCCCATTCCTCATCGTCCACGGCGAACTGTTCCGCCTCCTGGCGCGGGGTGTACAACGCGCCAGACAACTGGTGGATGCGCGCACCTTCCGTCTCCCGTACCCGCATCGGCCATCGCCCTTTCGTCCGAAGATGGAGATGCCCACAGCCTAGTGTGGCCGCCGGGGGGCATGGGAATGCACGCCTCCGTCGTGGGATTCCGCGTAACGCGCGGAGGGACGGGCCGGACGTGGCCGACCGGGATCGACAACGTCACCCCCCGGGAAACCATCGTCCGGCCGCCTCGGCCACGCTGTCAACCAGTTGCGCCTCCTGCCCCGGCAGGAGGGTGCGCACGTCGAGGATCACGGCGTCCTGTTCAATGCGGCCGACGACGGGCACCGCCGGCACGGTGCGCAGATCATCGAACAGGCGTCCCGCGCGCATCCGCGGGCTCGTCAGGCGGATGGCCCGCGACGGCAGTTCGACCTGCGGCAGCGCGCCGCCCCCGACCCGCGACGTGACGTCCACCTCCTCCAGACGCACGTCCACCTCGGCCAACAGGGGCGACAGCCGGTTCGCGATCTCCCGGCAGCGGCGCGCCACCGCCTCATACGGTTCGGTCAGCATGCGGACGACCGGGATCTCCGCCTTCGCCAGGTCGTCGTCCAAATACAGGGAGAGCGTCGCGTCCAGGGCCGCGAGGGTGAGCTTGTCCGGGCGCAGCGCGCGCATCAGCGGGTGCTTTCGCATCGGTTCGAGCCAGCGCGCCGCCCCGGCGATGATGCCGGCCTGCGCCGACCCGAGCAGCTTGTCGCCGCTGAACGTCACCACATCCACCCCCGACCGCAGGCTGAAGGAGACCGTCGGTTCGTCTCCCACCCCGCGGGCGGCGAAGTCGAACAGCGCCCCGCTGCCCAGATCCTCGTACAGCGGCAGGCCGTGCCGATGCGCCAGATCCGCCAACTCGCCGAGCGCCGGTTGCGCCGTGAACCCAATCAGCCGGTAGTTGCTCGTGTGCACACGCACCAGGACGCGGGTCTCGGGCGTGATGGCCCGCTCGTAGTCGGCGAGGTGCGTGCGATTGGTCGCCCCCACCTCCACGAGACGCACCCCCGCCTGCGCCATCACATCCGGGATGCGAAACGATCCGCCGATCTCCACCAGCTGCCCGCGCGACACCACCGCCTCCCCGCCCGCCGCCAGCGCGGACAACACCAAAAGCACCGCCGCCGCGTTGTTGTTGACCACCAGGGCGGCCTCCGCCCCGCACAGGGCGACGAGGCGCGCCTCGACATGCTCGTGCCGCGACCCCCGCGCGCCGCTTGCCAGGTCGTATTCGAGATTGCTGTACCCCGCCGCCACCGCCGTCACCGCGCGGATGGCGCGTGGAGGCAGCGGCGCTCGGCCGAGGTTGGTGTGCAGAACCGTGCCCGTCAGGTTCAGCACCGGCCGAAGGCGCGGGGACAGCTTTCGATCCGCCGCCCGCCGCGCTCGGGCGGCAATGGCCTCCGCCCCGGTCTCGCGCGCCCAGACGTCCTCGGCGGGCCCATCGCCGGCCCACATCGCCCGCAGCTCGGCGAGCGCCTCCTGGAGGACCGACACCCGCAGCGCGGACGGGAGATCCGCAAGCTTCTCCCGTACGGCCGGCTCGGCGAGCAGCCGGTGGACGGCGGGCAGCGCGCGCAACGCGCTCTGTCTGTGGAAGGTCACCCCATCCACCCCTTTCCACCCCGGTCATGATATTTCAATGTACCACACCGGGCCCGCCCGCGCCCGGCCGCACCGGACCGGGAGTGTGATACGATGGAGAGCGAGTGCGAAGGGAGGAGACCAGATGGATTTCACCCAGAGCCACCTGTGGCACAGGCGTGCGGAGGCGGTGATCCTCGGCGGCGTCAACAGTCCGTCCCGCTCGTTCAAATCCGTCGGCGGCGGGACGCCCGTCGTCATGGCGCGCGCCAAGGGATCCCACTTTTACGACGTGGACGGAAACCGATACATTGACTATCTGGCCGCGTACGGGCCGCTGGTGTTGGGCCACGCGCATCCACACGTGATGCGCGCGCTGCGCGAGGCGACGGAGGACGGGATCCTGTACGGGACGCCGACCCCGTGGGAGGTGGAGTTCGCGGAGACGCTGCGCGCCGCCATCCCGGACCTCGAACGCGTGCGGTTCGTCAACTCCGGCACGGAGGCCGTGATGACGACCATCCGCGTCGCCCGCGGGGCGACCGGCCGCAACAAGGTTCTCAAGTTCGCCGGGTGTTACCACGGCCACTCGGATGCCGTGCTGGTGGCGGCCGGATCGGGCCCGTCGTCCATCGGGATCCCCGACAGCGCCGGGGTGACCCGAGCCATCGCGGCGGAGGTGATCACGGTCCCGTTCAACGACCTGGAGGCGTACGACGCCGCGCTTCAGGCGCACGGCGACGATCTCGCCTGCGTCCTGGTGGAACCGATTGTCGGCAACTTCGGCATCGTGCCGCCGGATGACCCCGATTTCCTGGCCCAGGTCATTGAAAGGGCACACCGGGCTGGGGCGCTTGTCGTCTTCGACGAGGTGATCACCGCGTTTCGTTTCCACTACGGAACCGCCGCCCAGCTGTACGGCGTGCACCCCGACCTGTACGCCCTCGGCAAGATCATCGGCGGCGGACTGCCCATCGGCGCGTACGGCGGCCGCCGCGACGTGATGGAATCGGTCGCCCCGCTCGGTCCGGTCTACCAGGCGGGCACCATGGCGGGCAACCCCGCCTCGATGCGCGCCGGATTGGCCTGCCTCGAGGTCCTGCGCAATCCGGAGGTGTACGAGCACATGGACCGCCTCGGCGCGGCGCTCGAGCACGGCATCCTGGCCTCGGCGCAGCGGCATCACATCCCCATCACCATCAACCGGGTCGGCGGCGCATTCACGGTCTTCTTCGGTCGTCACCGTGTCCGCGACTATGCGGGAGCGCAGGCGACCGACGGCGAGCAGTTCGCGCGCCTGTTTCACGCGCTGCTCCGCCGCGGGGTGTTCATCGCCCCCTCGAAGTACGAGGCGTGGTTCGTCTCCGCCCAGCACACCGACGCGGACGTGGAGGAGACGCTGTTCGCCGTCGACGAGAGCTTTGCCGAAATGGCCGCGAAGGATTGACCCACTGCCCCGGGGGTTCCACGGCAGGGCCAGTGAGCCACCGCCGGGAAGCCAGGTCCCTGGCGGCCATCGGCCCGGCCCGCCCCGGGGAGCCGAAAAGCGAGAGGCCCGGCGCCACCAGGCCCGGGCCTTCACGATGTACTCATGATGGAATGACGGCGGTGTTTGTCAAAGCGTCCGCCGCAGCGGGCGGCCTCACAGGACGTCCGCGAGCTGACTGACCAAATCCGCCTTCGAGCGGTACCCGACGAGCTGTTTGACCACCTGGCCGTCCTTGAACACCAGGAGCGTCGGGATGCTCATGATGCCAAACTGGCTCGCCGTCTGCGGATTCTGGTCGACATCCAGTTTGCCGACCTCAAGCCGATCCGCGTACTCTTCGGCGATCTCCTCGATGACCGGCGCCATCATCCGGCACGGACCACACCAGGTCGCCCAGAAATCGATCAACACCGGCTTATCGGACTGCACAAACGACGCAAAGGTCGCGTCCGTGACTTCTTTTGCCATGGTCATCCTCCTCCTGCCCAACCAAGGGCACACTCCATTGTAGCACATCTGCCATCCGCATCACACCCGGCTCGGCCGGCGGCTGATGGCGAGCAACACCGTCATCAGGAGGACGACGACGGCCCAGCCGATCCAATACACCATCCGCACATCGTACCGGACGGCCACGGTGTGCAAGGGCAGGATCCAATACAACAGCGACGCCGCAAACAGGACGGCGGGCATCACCCGTCCGCGCAGCCGGAACGCTCCGAAGATCAGCGCGCCGGCCGCCAGGGTGAGGCCGCCCGTCAACAGGGCCTGCTCGGTGAGGTTCCAGGCGGTCATCCAGATGCCCAGCGCCGGGACCAGCGTGCTCTGGAACACCATCGCGCCGGTGATGTTGCCCATCGCCAGCGCGTCCTTGCCCTGGCGGATCCATACCACGCTGTTGAGCGTTTCCGGCAACTCGGTCGCAAGCGGGATCAAAAGCGCCGAGAGGACGAACGGGGGGATGCTCATCCACACCGCGATGCGCTCCACTCCGCCCGCCAACAGCTGCGCCCCGCCGACAATCAGCACCAGCGCCGCGATGAGCTGCAACAGCACGGCAAATCCGCTCGGGCGCTCGTGCTTCCACTGCAGGTACAGCGGTGACAGGTGCCCCTGGCCTCCTGAGACCGTCTTATCGCGCATCGTCTGCACCACGAAGATGAGGTAGATGCAGACCAGGACGAACGGGGCGGTCCGATGCAGCCACTCGCTGTGGACGCACCCCACCAGCAGGCTGAGCGCATACGCGATCAGAAAATACGTCATGTCCCGCTGAAACGATTGCCGTTGCACGGCCAGGTGCGCGCGGTCGTCCGCCCGCCGGCGCACGAGCAGGAGCGAGATGGCGACGATGGCGGATCCCAGGGTCACCAGCAGAAACGGAGCGCCGAGGATCCCGCCGATGCCCACCTCCTCGGCCGCATGCGTGCCGCCGCCGAGGAGAATGGCGGCCACGGGGACGGCCGCCTCCGGCAACGCGGTGCCGAGCGCGGCCAGCACACTGCCGACCGCGCCCTGTCCCAGGTGAAGTTTGACGCCGAGCCACTCCACGGCGTTGGTGAACAGTTCCGCCCCGAAGAGAATCATCGCCAGGGCCAAAAGCATGGACAGGGCGACCTGCATGCTACCCCTCCCCAGGGTGCGCGCCATCCTGCGGCGCACAGCACGTCCCTACACTGTACGCCGTCCCCTGTCCCGGTATGCCAAGCCCCTCGACCGATGAACCAAAAAGCCGTGCGTCAGACGGATGATCCGCCTGACGCACGGGATCCTACCGCTGGCGCCGCGCGAGGGGGCGTCACGCTTGGGGCTCGGGCTCCGTCACCGCGGCCAACAGGCGCCGGCTCAACTCCCCGACATCCGTGGAACGCTCCACGAACAGGGCGAACCAGGTGTCGTCCACCCCGGTCAGAAACCACACCTTTCCCTCTTCCCCGGTGATGGTGGTCTCCACCACTTGCGAGAGGCCCACCTCCTTGCGCACCCGCTCGACGGTTCGGCGGTAGGTGCGCAAAACGTCGAGAAACGCCGGGTCGTATTCCCGGTCGGAGGCGCCCATCGTCTCCCCCTGGAAAGCGATCCACCCGAGAACACGCGCATCCTCGGTCAACCGCTCAAAGCACTCCAGCCAGGGGTTGGTCGTGAACGCCGGGACGCTGACGCCGTTGAGCACGAACGGCCACTTCGGTGCATCAAACACGCGCCTGCGCGCCGAGGCGTCCCCCGCTTCCACGATTTCCACATCCGGCCGCCTTGTCCGCGTCTCCCCCGCCTCGGCCGGCCGAGGGACGGCGGCGTCCTCGGACGGGACGGGCGGCGCGGATGCCGCATCCGGCGCGGGGAAGGTCCCCTCCCGCGCGACGGTTCGGCCCTTGGAGGGCACCCCGGGCCTCCCAGCCGCATCCAGAGCCGTATCCGGTTCCGACTTGCCGCGCTCGGCGGCGCGTTCCGCCCCGTCCCCCGCCTCCGCCCGTCGTTCCCGATGACGGCGGACCAACAGGATGTTCATCCAAACCCAGGCGCTCAACACGATGAGCGCCAGCGCAATCACCACGAGCAGCGTGGCCGGCATCACAACACCTCCGTCCTCAAACCCAGAGGCCGCGCATCAGGTCCCCGAATTGCGGTGAATCCGCACGGTCGCGTTCATGCGTGGCACGATGTCCTTGCCCTGTTGTCCGGACAGCGAGATCTTGACGGGCACCCGCTGCACCTCTTTCGTGAAGGTCGTCGAGGCCGGGCTCGGCAGAGGAGTTTGCTGGGCCGCCGATTGGGCGCCGATGCTCTGCACCGTCCCGGAGAACGTGTCACCCGGATAGGCGTCGATGTAGATGTCGACCGTCTGACCGACCTTGACGTTGCGCACATCGGTCTCCTTGATGTTGGCGATCACGTACTCGTGCGCCAGATCCCCAATCGCGGCCAACACCGTCCCGGGCGCGATGACCTCCCCCTCAATGGCGGAGTTCTTGAGCACCACCCCGTCCATCGGCGCCGTGATGGACACAGTTTGCCCAGTCGGCAACGTCTCTTGCCCGAGGGTGTCCCCCTGGTGCACCGTCGCCCCCTCCGTCACCGTCCACCGCGTGAGTTTACCGGCGGCCGTGCCGACGACGTACTGGGTATCCGCCGCCACGTAGGCGTCCTCCTCGCGGATGTAGTTGTTCTGGTTGTAGAAGTACAGATACCCGCCGATGAGGGCGGCCGCCACCACAATCAGGGCGATCACGTTGATGATCAAAATCTGCCGAGCGCGCATTCCGTCCCACTTCCCCGTCTCTGCAAATGATTTATCCTGTAGATGTTTCATTCACAAAACGATTTTATTGTAATACGGCCTCCCGCAAAAGAAAAGTCTCGGCCGCACACTTTCGTCACTGATAGTCGCGCTCGTCGGCCTCCGGACGGCGCGGCAGAAACCGCAGGATCTGCGGCCTCAGGCGCCACACGCTGGCCGTCATCAGCAAAAGGCACACCGCGCCGTACACCGCGCAGAACCAGGCCCACGGGTGGGGCGGCCCCGTCACCGCGCCCTCCAGCCACGCCACCACCCACAGCGGATTGAGGCTGAACAGAATCCCGCTCCAGCCGGCCAGGAACTGATCGAGCGGATACCGCTGCGCCACCAGCTGCAGCCCGTAACCCGCCACCCCGGTGAACACCAGCATCCCGGCGACCGTCGCGTAGGACAGCACGGTGCTCCACCCCGAGCGCAACACCAGAGTCGACCAGCCGACACTCAGAGCCGCGACGAGGAGGATGGTGAAGATCTGAAACACGAAGACCTCCACCACCTCGGCCGGAACCGCGCCGCCGAAGAGAAACACCAGGCTGTACAGGGGGAGCGTCACCACCACCAACAGCACCAGCAGCGCCGTCGACGAGACAATCTTCCCCGCCAGAATGCCCAGCGGGGACAGGGGCGTGGTGAGCAACACCGCCAGCGTGCGGCGTTCCCGTTCTCCGCTGATGGACCCGGCGGCGTACGCCGGCGTGAGAAATACCGACACCGTCATCTGCACCAGGCTCAGGGTGAGAAAAACCTGTTCGCTTCGCTGCGGCAACAAAAGGGTCAGCTGGCCCTGGACGTTCTCGTACAGAAGGAAGAAGGTGAACAGCGCCATCGCCGCCAGGTACCCGAAGACCACGACCGGCGCGCGCACGGTCCGCATCCGCTGGCGGAATTCCTTGAGCAACAGCGGATTGTGAATCATGAGGCCCCCTCCCGATCCCACGCGCTCCCGTCGGTCAACCGCAGGAACAGTTCCTCGATGTCGGTGGCCTGTTCCACGAACTGCGTCACCGGGATTCCCGCCCGGATGACACGCTCGAGCAGCTCCGCCTGCTGGGCCACCGTGCCCGCGTACAGCACCTCCATCCCTCCGTCCACCGGGCGGACCTCGACGACGCGCGGATCGCCTTTCAGCGCTCCCCGCCACGCTTCGTCATCCGCCTCCCCGCACAACCGCAGCCACCGATGGGCCGAGGAATGATGGCGAAGCACATCCACCGACGCCACCGCCACCAGTTCGCCCCGCCGCATCACGCCAATCTCGTCGGCGACCTCGGACAGCTCCTGAAGGATGTGCGAGCTGACAATCATCGTCTTGCCCAGTTCGCGCAGGCGCCGCAGCACCTGGCGGACCTCCAGGCGAGAGCGGGGATCGAGCCCGGAGGTCGGTTCGTCCAGAATCAACACCGGCGGGTCGTGCATCAGGCACCGGGCGATCTCCAGGCGCTGCTGCATCCCCCGCGACAGGTGGTTCACGTAGGTGTTTCGCCGGTCCGCAAGCCCCACCCATTCCAGGTACGCGTCGGCGCGAGCCTCGGCCACCGTCCGCGGCACCCGGTAGCATTCCGCGTAGAAGAGCAGGTACTCCGTGCAACTGATGTCGTCGTACACGCCGAAGCTGTCCGGCATGTAGCCGATGGAATGGCGGACCCCGGCGGGATCCTGCATGACCTCAAAGCCGTTGACATAAGCCCGCCCGGCGCTCGGTGTCGTCAGCGTCGCGAGCATCGACAGGGTGGTGGTCTTCCCGGCGCCGTTTTCACCGACGAGACCGAAAACCGTCCCGCGGCGGATGAACAGATTCAGATCGCGCACCGCCTGGTGCGACCCGTACCGTTTGCACAGGTGCTGGGTCTGAATCAAATCGGGGTCACCTCCGACACGGGATAGACCGCGACATCCGTGAACTGGCGCACCAGCATCAGGGTCTGGTCCGACACCACCCGTTGCATGGTGTAAAGAGGCGGCAGACCCGGGAGAGCCGGCCCGTCCGCGTCGCTGACGGTCGCCACGACCAGGGCCTGATTGACATCGTCGGCGATCCGAAACAGTCCCGCCGTCGACGCGTAGTTGCCGAGCGTCCGCCCGATGCCCCGCGACAGGTCGCGATTGTAGTTCGCGTAGGCGGTCAGATACCCGCCATCCCCGTTCTGGGCCGAGGCGGTGGTGGGGATGTAGGCCGTCTGGCCGGGCCGCAGGTCGCCGATGGTGTACAGGCGCCCGTTCCAGCACACGGCCGTACCGTGCAGGGTGTACGGCGTCGCGTTGTGCACGCTGCCCGACAGGGTGCCCTGCGACGCGGTCAGCGCGAGGACCAGTTCGCCCTGCCCATGGACGGCGCCCGCGGAGTACAGATAGCGCACGCCCCAGCGACCGACCCCCGTCATTTGAGCGGCCGCGCGCTGTCCGTAGTCCACGACGGCATCCCCAATCTGCCGGACGTTCTGCTCCGCCAACGGCATCGACAGCATCGGTTGGCCGGTCACCAGCTTGGCGGACACCACCTGGGGCGACATGAAGGCCCGGATGCCGTAGGCGTGACCGTCGCCGTCGCCGACGAGATCGAGCACACCGACCCCTTCCGTCAGCACCCCGGCGGGACGCTGGGACGCGCCAACCCCGTAGATGGCGACGGTGGTCACCACGCTCAGCGCCGGAAGCACGAGCCACGCCCAGGGCTCCCGCTTGCGCCGGCGAAGCCACACGAACACGCCGGGCCCGATGCACAGCCCGTACAGGGTGAACACCAGCGCCCACACCCCGAGCGACGGGATCCGCAGCGGCGACAGCGCGGCGCTCGCGGAGGCCAGCGTCAGGGCGCCGTTGGGGTTGAAGAAATCCGGAAACACGCGCCCGTGCGCGTTGGCCCGTCCGAGGACCGCCGTCCACAGCGCGGCGTTGCCCGACCAGGTCACCAGTCCCGGCTGCAGCGGGGAGAAGGCCGTCTGCACCATCAGGCCGCGCCCGACAGTCTGCGCCGCAATCAGAGGGTCGCTCGCTGTGCCCGCCCAGACCTCGGCGCCGGCGCGCAATCCCGCCCGCACCCCGGTGACATCCGCCGGTGGGCTGACCGAGTCGCCGAGCAGCGCCGCCAACTCCGCACCGTCCAACTTGGCCGCGGGCCCGGGGGTCAGCGGAAGCCATGGGTCCCAGCGGGACCCCGCGCGCCCCACCCCGGTCACGACGAGCACCCCGCCGAGCTTCACCCAATCCGAGAGGGTGGCCGCCTCCGCGGCGTCCAGCCGCGCCAACACATCCGGCGTCACGACCACAGCGCCCAGAGCGCTCATCAAATCCGGGCCGGACGGCAACGCATCCGGGCGAATGGACAGCGCCAGGACGGGGTTTCCACCGGGGCCGTTGGTCGCGCCGGTCAAGAACTGGGCCGCCTGCGGCTGGGCCGACAGGGCGGCCACCAGAGACACCGGCCCAAGCGGTGTGCCGGTCAACCTCGCCGTCGCCACCACCTGGTCTCCGATGGCGCACTCCATGACCGCCCCGTCGCTGATGGCTTGGCCCGGCACGGCGATGAGCTTGTCCACGCTGCCTCCGGCGGGCAGACGGATGTGCCAGCGAAGCACCCCGTCCGCCAGCCGCTGCGCCGTGATGGGAAACCGCACATTCACCCGAAGCTCGGCGTCGGCGGCCGGCCCGCGGTTGTGCAGCGTCAGCCGCACCGGCACCCAATCATTTCGATGATAGTATCCGCCGAATCCAACGACGGTCGACATGCTGACGGACGGCGCCGCGGCCGCCGCGGCGGCGGGGCGGACCACGGCGGGGGCGAGGGACCACAGGCATGCCCAGATGCACAGAACGAGCCGCATCCGATGTCGATGTGAAGCGGTTTTGACCGCGGCCACCTCCTCCCGTCCCGAGAAACCTTTCACCGTCTCCGATTGTACCGCTCGCACCTCGGCTTGACCACCGAACGACAGGGGCGCAGGGGAATCATGCCATCCCCCTGCGCCCCAGCCGATTCGTTCGACAAAAGGCCCCGATGCGGCTAGCCGTTTTTCACGTGCGCAGCCGCGTGTGCGACGAGGGTTCGCACGCGATGGCCAAAGGACGAAAAGCGTGGATCCTGTGTCTGTCCGCGCACCCATCGGACGTAAATCTGCTGAAGGATCACGGCGAGCTTGAAATAGGCAAAGACCTGATAGAATTCCATGCCGCTCACGTCCCGGCCGCTTTTGGCGGCGTACCGTTCAATCAGCTGACCGCGGGTGAAAAATCCGGGCGCGGGGGTCACCGTCGGGAGAATCCCCCGCAACTCCTCCGGATCGTCGGCCTGCGTCCAGTAACTGAGGGCGACCCCGAGATCGAACAGAGGGTCTCCCACCGTGGTCATCTCCCAGTCCACAATCGCGGTGATCTCCCACGGCCGCTCCCTGGCGACGATGAGATTGTTCAATTTGTAGTCATTGTGAATGACGGTCGCCGCGTGGGACTCGGGCACGTTGGCCGCCAACCACCGGGTCAACCGGTCAATCTCCGGGATCTCGTCCGTCTTGGCGCGATGGTACCGCTCAATCCATCCCGTCACCTGGCGCTGCAAAAACCCCTCCGGGCGGCCGAACGCCGACAGGCCGGAGGCCGCCGGATCCACCGCGTGCAACTGAACCAGCGCGTCGACAAACGCCTCCGAGATGCGCCGGCAGGCATCCGCGTCGGACGGGACCCCGTCCGGAAACGATGTGTCGAGGACGACGCCCGGGCGGTATTCCATCACGTAAAACGGCCCCCCGATGACCGCCGGATCGTCGCAGAACACAAGCGGGCGCGGCGCGAGCGGGAAGACCGGATGCAGGCGGGCCAGGATGGCGGACTCCCGCTGCATGTCGTGCGCCTTGGGCGGAAGCGGCCCCAAAGGTGGCCGGCGCAGCACGGCGATGCGCTCGCCGCTCTGAATCAGATACGTGAGATTCGAAGCGCCGGTGGGAAACTGGACGACCTCCAGCGGCCCCTCCGGCCATCCCTCGACGCGCTCCGCCAGGTACCGCGCAACCGCCTCCACGTCGAAAGCCTCGCCCGGGCGCACCGGAATGGTCCCTCGGATGTCCCGCACATTCATGACTCCCTGCCCCCATCCTTTCGTTCCTGGCTCAACGGATAACCGCTCCACTCCGACAACCGCTCCGCGCCGGCGCGCAGCCGGGCGATGGCGCGCGCAATCCGTTCGTCATCCAGCTGGGCCGTCAACGCCAGACAGGCCATCACCCATTCCACGCGCCCCAGGCGATCGAAGATGGGGACGGCCACCGCGGAGACCCCCGGCGTCAATTCCGCGTGCGTCACCGCGTATCCCTGTTGCCGGACCTCGCGCAGGCTCTCCTTGAACCGTTCGGGATGCGTGATGGTATTCGGTGTAAACGCCTTCAATCCTTCCGCAATCCATCGATCCCAATCGTCCTCTTCGTCGTACGCCAGAAAGCACTTCCCGAACGCGGCCCCGGTAATAGGAAACTGCTGGCCAATCGAGACCGCGATGCGGACGCGGTCATCCGGCGGCTCGGCCGAAGCGATGTAGATCAACCGGTCATCCCGCAACCGCTGCACCAACACCGTCGTCATGCCGGTGGCGCGCGCGACCATCGGCAACTCCGCCATCACCCCGGCGATCCGTTGGTTCAACTCGGCCGCCCGGTTGCCGAGCGGAATGAGGTACGGCCCCAGACTGTAACGCCGCGTCTCCGGATGGTAGCGAATGAAATCCTCGCGTTCGAGGGTGCGCAACACGCGCAGACAGGTGGTCTTGTTGACCGAGAGCCGATCCGCGATCTCGGTCAGCGTACAGCTTCGGTATTTGTAGCGGCTGAGCAACTTCAGAATCCGCGCCGCCAGAGCGACCGATGGGACTTGGTATTCCTCCAGGCTCGCGCACCCCCTGTCCAGGACCGGTCCCGGGGACCCGGCGCGGGACGGGCTTTACCCATCCCGCGCCGGATGCACCCGACCGCGCTTCTCGCCCCCGGCCGGCGCCCCCTGTCACACCATGCATTCTCCACCATCGGCACTCACGCGTCCAGTCCCTGCTTCGGCTAGTCCTTCGACGGGATGTTCAACGAAGTGAACTGGCCGTGGTCCACGTACGCCGCCACCACCGGTCCCTGCAGGTGTCCCGCGCTGGAGATCCCGCTCAATCCGTACGGTTGTTTCTCAGCCGGCACCGCCTTGACCGCCTCCGGCATCTTGGCCATGATGGCCTGCACGTCGGAGGTCGTCCCCGCCAGCTTGATGGCTTCGGCGAACGCCCACATCGCCTGGTAGTTGAGGGCATTCTCCGAATTCGGAACTTTATCCTGGCCGTAAGCCTTCTTGAAAGCATCGATGAACGCGGCGGTGCCCGGACCCGGATACTTCTCCAGGGGCATCACGCCCACCGAGCCGTTGAGCATCTCCTGCGTGACGATCCCGCTCATGCTCTCGAACTTCGCCTGGTCCATCACCACGAAACCGCCCTTGAACCCCTGGTCCCGAGCCGCCTTGATGACCAGGGCCGTCGGTTGAGACGGTCCGCCCACAAACAGCACGTCGGGGTGTTCCGACAGCGCCTTGCTGACCACACTGGTGAAGTCGGTCGTCGTGTTGTAGTCGACGCCATTGTTCGTCAACACCGTGCCGCCGAGTTTCTGCCAGACCTCGGAGAATCCCTTGGCCCACTCCTTCCCGTAGGCCGTGGTGGTGGGAATCAGTCCGAGCCGCTTCCCGAATTTGTCCATCTCCGTTTTCGCAAACGGCTCAAAGTAAGCGTCGTACCTGGGCGGAATCATCACGGTCAAACCGTTGTTCTGCGCGAGAATGGCCGGTTCGCTGCTGTACGCGGCCAGGATGAACTTCGGATCCTGCTTGGCGTTGAATCCCTGAATCGCGAGAATCCCGCCGCTGTGCGGACAGAACACAATCGGCGCATGGTCCTGCTGCGCCAGCCGCTTCGCGTTGGTGGCCGCCTCGTTGGGAAGATACTTGTCATCCAGTGCGTCGACCTTGAATGTCACCTTCTTACCGCCCACCGTGATGTCGCCCGACGCATTGATCTCGTTGACGGCCAACGTGATCCCGTTTAAGACGTCCTTCCCATAGAACGCGGCGCCTCCGCTCAACGGGCCGGTGAACCCGATGTTGACCTCCACGGAACCACCGCCGCCCCCGGCGTTCCCTGTGCCCGCCGAACCACCGCCGCCCCCCGCGGACGTCGATGCGGCGCCGCACGCGGCCAGCCCCAACGGCAACAGGCCCAGGGCCATAATCGCCGCCGTCCGTTTCCACCACCGTTTCATACACATCCCCCCTGATTTTCCCCAGGTACAACGCTCTGTCTTTCTTCGGTGCCATGCCCCGGCTTCCGGTCAAGACCGAGATCGACCCGCCCTTTGCACAGGCATTTCCATCCGCATCGCCCCCGAATGGACTCACCCCCTTTCCACCCCCGGATGGCGGACGCGTCACAGACCCAGATAAGCCTCCTTCACCCGCGGGTCTCCCATCAACGCCTCACGGGTCCCCTCGAGAACCACCCGGCCGGTTTCCATCACGTATCCCCGATGCGCGATGGACAGGGCGGCGTGGGCGTTCTGCTCGGCCAACAACACGGTGGTCCCGCGCCGATTGATGTCGGAAACCGCGGCCAGGGTCTGTTCCGCGACCACGGGGGCCAGCCCCAGCGTCGGTTCATCGAGCAAAAGCAGCTTCGGATTGGCCATCCAGGCCCGGCCGATGGCCACCATCTGCTGTTGTCCACCGCTCAGCGCCCCCGCCGGTTGGTGGCGTTTCCCGTACAGGTCCGGAAACAGGCTGTACACGTCCTCCAACGCCCGAGCGACGCGCGCTCGATCCCGTCGGTGCGGATACGCGCCGAGCACCAGATTCTTCTCGACCGACAGCCGGGGAAACAGCATTCGTCCCTCGGGGCATTGCGCGATGCCGGCCGCGACGATGTCCGCCGCGCGCAGGCCCGTCAGGTCACGACCTCGCCAGGTGATTCGGCCCGCGCACGGGCGAACCAGGCCGCTGATGGCGTGAAAGAGCGTCGACTTCCCCGCTCCGTTGGCACCGAGCAAGACGACGATCTCCCCCTCGTCCACCCGCAAAGACACCTGGCGGACCGCCTGCAGCGCTCCGTGCGACACCGTCAGGTCAACCACCTGCAGCAATCCCGCCACCTCCCAGATACGCCTCAATCACGGCCGGGTCCCGGCTGACCTGCGCCGGCGTCCCCTCTGCGATGGTGCGTCCGTGATGAATCACCACCACCTGGTCCGCGAGCTGCATGACCATTCGCAGTTTGTGTTCGACGAAGCACACGGTCATGCCGTGATCCACCAGCCTTCGGATGAGTGCCATCATTCGGTCCGTCTCCTCCGGGTTGAGGCCGCCCGCAATCTCGTCGAGCAACACCAACTTCGGCTGGGTGGCAATGCCCATGGCGAGCGCGACCCGCTTCTGGGCCTCCTGCGGGATGGTCCCCGCCCGCCTGTCGGCCAGGTGCGCCACCTCCACGAACGCCAGCGCCCGCATGGCCTGTTCTCTCAGAGCCCCGGCCTCCCGACGGAGTTTATCGGTCCTCAGGAGCGCGTCCCACAGATGAGCGCCCCCCCGCAGTTGACATGCGGCCATCACGTTGTCGATCACGGTGAACTCCTGGAACAGGTGTGTCGACTGAAATGTCCTGGCCACGCCCCGGGCCGCCATCTCGTGCGCGGGCAGGCCCGTGACGTCCTCTCCATTGAGCCGGATTCGCCCGCTCGTCGGACGCACCGCCCCGGCAATCAGATTGAACAGGGTGGATTTTCCCGCTCCGTTGGGCCCGATGATGGCCGTGATGGACCCCGCCTCGACCGAGAAGGTCACATCCTGAACCGCCTGCAATCCGCCGAACGACTTTCCCAACGCCTCGACGCTCAACACGCTTACACCTCCTCCCTGGCCGCGGGGATCGGCTCCGCGGCCAACGGCGGTGGATTCGGCCCGCGCTCTCGACGCCTCCGGATCCCCGCCGGGATGCCCGCCAAGCCGCCCGGGAAAAATCGGATCAGGATCACCAACACGGGGCCGAAAATGAGCATCTGGTACTGCTGGAACGCCTGCAGAACCTGGGTGAGGGCACCGACCAGGAGCGCACCGACCAACGGCCCGGCGACGGTTCCCATCCCGCCCACGAGCAGATAGAGCAACATGTCGAACGTGATGTCGACACCGGTGACGTCCGGACCGAGATACCCGAGGTACCCTGCGAACAGGGCCCCTGCCACACCCGCGAAAACGGTTGACAGCACGAAGGCGAGGCGTTTGGTCCGCATGACCGGGATGCCGATGGCGGCCGCGAGTTCCTCGCTCTGCCGCACCGCGTGCATGGCGCGCCCGATGGGTGACCGGAGGATGGCCCAGGTGGCGTACGCCGCGAGCACCAGAAAGACCAGCACCAGATAGTACCGCGCCTGCGCCGAGTCGAAGGAGACGGGGCCGATGGCGTTCGGTGCCGGAATGTTCACAAGGCCCACCTGCCCGTTGGTGAGACTGTCCCACTTATCGATGAGCAGGTTGATGATCACCCCCACCGCCATGGTGAAAATGGCGAAGGCGTGACCGCGCGTGCGCAGGCAGATCCAACCGACCAACCAACCCGCGATCATTGTGAGAACCACCGCGGCCAGCAGCGCCACCCAAAACGACAGCCCCACCCGGAGGGTGAGCAGACCGACGGTGTACGCGCCGATTCCGAAAAATCCGGCGTGTCCGAGGGAGAGTTGTCCCGTGAAGCCCAGCACGATGTTCAGCCCGTACACCCCGATGGCCCAGATCAACCCCAGGGTGAGGACCTGAAGATAGTAGGGATTGCCGACGGCGAGGGGTGCCAGCAGTCCGGCCAACAGCGCCAGCATCCAGGCCAGGCGGCGAAACGACCATCTCAACCGCATGGTCACACCCCCTTTGTGAACAGGCCGGACGGCCGCAGGAAGAGAATCAAAGCCAGCAGGGCAAAGGCGATCACGTCCTGATAATTGGTGGAGACGTACGCACCCCCGATGCTTTCGGCCAGAGCGAGGATGTATCCACCGGCAATCGCGCCGGGGATGCTGCCCATGCCGCCAATGACGATGATGGCAAACGCTTTCATGATGACCATGGTCCCCATGGCGGGAAAGATCAGGTGAATCGGCGCGATGAGCGACGCGGCGATGCTCGCCAACGCCGCGGAGAGCCCGAAGGTGATGAGGGAGATCCGATGCGTCCGAATGCCCACCAGCCGGGCGCCGGTCCGGTTTTGCGCCACCGCCTCGATGGCCATGCCGAGAGGGGTGTGTTTGAGAAACAGGTACAGGAGACTCATGCAGACAATGGCCGCGGCGATCACGACCAACTGTTGTTCCGAAACGGTGAACGGCCCGGCATTCAACACCCGTCCGTACGGGGTGGGCATCCGTTGAAAATCGGGTCCCCAGAGCCATTGGGCGAGGGCTTCCAGAAAGAGCATCACGCCGACGGACGCGATCATCGCGTGGACCTGTGGGGCATTTCGAAGCGGCCGAAAGACCACCCACTCCAACAACGCGCCGATCCCCGACAGGACGACCGCGGCCGCCAGTGTGGCGGGCCAGTAGCCGAAGTGAGCCGACACCAACAAAAACCACGTGATGTAGGCACCGAGCATGTACAGATGCCCATGGGCAAAGTTCGGAATCTCCATCACTCCGTAGACCAGGGTGAGTCCCATCGCCACCAGACTGTAGATGCTTCCGAGCACAAGCCCACCCAACACCTCCTGCATCAGCAGGGTCACGTCCATCCCCCCCCTTGCGGAATTGTCAATTGAGAACACCCATTCAAATTGTTCTGTAAATTTCGGGCAACCCTCCGGGCCCCATCGCACCATAAGCTTGCGGAGCTGTTCGCAGACGTTGTGGAACCGATGGCGCGGGCCGAGCTCAGGGCACGCCGGCGATCCGGCCACCTCGCACCTCGATGACGGTTTGGCTTTCCCCGACCGTCCCCACGAACCGCACCACATCCGCAAGCCCCTGCCGGGCCAACCATCGCCCGACACGCCCGTCCGCGACCCATTCGGCCGGATCCCGCTGGTTGGCCAGGGCTCGCGCCAACCGCGCCGCATCGTTGAGCCTTGTTCCCTCCGCGCACAGGCGCTCGGTGATCCACCCGGCGCAGATGAAATCCTCGAGGGACAGATGTCCGCGGCTTCCGGCGCAGATCAGGTACACATCGTCCGCCTCCAGCGTTCGCAGGTACTCGGCCGTGGCGTCGGCGTTGCGAAGACAGGCGATAAACAGGCGGTCCGCCCCCTCCGCGGCCCGGATGGCCCGGGTTCCGTTGGTGGTCACGAACACCACGTCCCTCCCTCGCACCCGTTCCGGGGTGTACAGGGTGGGCAGAGGCCCGAGATCAAACCCCGGAATATCCTCGCCATTCTGTTCCCCGCCGCGCAGGCACCCCGGCAGGCCGGCGGAGAGCCGGATCGCCTCCTCCACGGTGTCCGCTGGATGCACCGTCCGCGCCCCGGACTCGTACGCCGTCAACAACGTGGTGGTGGCCAGACAGACGTCCATCACCACCGCCACGGCATGTCGCAGGCGTTCAGGCTCGACCTCCTGCCAGGTCGCCCACACGTGGACTCGTTCCATCCAATCCCCCCTCCGTATCCGGCCGAGTCGCCCGCTCAGGAAAGCGCGTACTCCCGTTTCAACCGGCTCGCGATGATATTCTTTTGGATCTCCGACGTCCCCTCGTAGATGCGCGTGATGCGCGCGTCGCGGTAGAACCGTTCAATCGGATAATCCGCGATGTAGCCGATGCCCCCGTGAACCTGGACCGCCCGGTCCGCCACCCGATTGTAGACTTCGGACGCGAACAGCTTGAGCATGGCGGCTTCCTTCACGACGTTCTGGCCCTGATCCATTTGCCACGCCACCTTGTAGGTGAACGCGCGCAGGACCTCGGTCTCCATCGCCATCTCCGCCAGATAGTGCTGAATCACCTGCTGTTCGAAGATGGGCTTGCCAAACTGAACACGCTCCTGGGCGTAGCGAACCGAGCGCTCCAGCAGATACTGGCACGACCCCAGGCACCGCGCCGCCAACCCGGCGCGGCCGTTGGCGAGGATCTTCAGCGCGTTGACGTATCCCTCTCCCTCCCCGCCGAGCACGTTTTCCACCGGCACCTCGAGGTCCTCGAAATACAGTTGCGCCGTGTGAGACCCGTGCAGGCCCATCTTCCGTTCCACGCTGCCGATGTGAAATCCCGGGAAGTCGCGTTCGACGATGAACGACGTGATGCCCTTGGCCCCCTTGCTCGGATCCGTCACGGCCATCACGGTGAACACGTGCGCGATGGGCGCATTCGTGCAGTAGATCTTCTGGCCATTGAGGACGTACCGGTCTCCCCGGCGCACCGCGGTGGTCTGCAGGTTGGCCGCGTTCGATCCCGCCTGCGGCTCCGTCAACGCGAACGCCCCGATCCACTCCCCGCTGGCCATCTTCGGGAGATACCGCCGCTTCTGCTCCTCGTTGCCCAGGGCCACGATGCCCACGGACCCGATCCCGTTGTGCGCCCCGAGAATGGTGGTGTACCCGTTGATGGTCTTGCCGAGCTCCTCGAAGATGGCGCACTTGCCGACCATGTCGAGCCCCATGCCGCCGTACGCCTCGGGAATGCTGAGCCCGAACAGGCCCAGTCGCCTGGAGCCCTCCAGGATCTCCTCCGGCACGCGGTCCTCGCGCTCGATGTCCATCGCCCGCGGCTCCACCTCGTTCGCCACGAACGACGCCACCGTCTCCTTCATCGCCACCAGTTCTTCCGACAACCGAAAATCCATCCTAGTCCCCCTCCCGTCCGGCCCCACTCGGAAGGAATGGCCGATCCGACCTGTCCCGCAGCCCCGTCCCGCTAGCGGGACTGACGGTGGTAAAACGTGCCCGTGGCGGTCGCGACGAGGGTTCCGTCCTCATCCCGCACCTCGCAGCGGGCGGAATTCAACAGAGCTCCCGCCGACAGCACCTCGCCGCTGGCCACCAGCCGGTCTCCCCGTCCGGGCCGGTGGTAGCGCACGGTCATCTCCACCGTCACACCGGGCCGCCGCTTCTCCATGTAGCTGGCCATGCCCATCGCGTTGTCGCACAACAGGGCGGTGATGCCGCCGTGCACCATCCCGCCGGGGTTCATCACCAGATCCGATACCGGAATGGTGATGACGGCGCGCCCATCCTCCCCTTCGACCCGACGTTCCTGCAAAAAGTGATGCAAAAAATAGGTGCCGCGCTGACGAGCCTTCTCCCGGGCGCGTCCGGCTTGCAGCGCCACCGCCAGGTCCTCATCGGACAGCCGTGCCAGCTCGGCCAACAGTTCCTGCCTCGTCATCCGCGTCACTCCGCATCTGTACCGGGCTTCCATCACACCATTCGCCCTTCGTTTCGTTTCACATTTGAAATTGAGTTTCATATCTGACAGTATCAGCATACCGATCCGCACTTTCTCATGTCAACGCTTTCTCGCAAAAAACTTCCTCCCGGTCGGAAGGTCTGCTATATTCAATCCAACGATGAGGAGGGATGATATGGCGCGAGATTCCCACATGTTGCCGGACGGGACATTCGCGGGCCAGACCGCCATCGTGACCGGGGGCGGCACCGGCCTGGGCCGGGCCATCGCGTTGGAACTGGCGGCTCTCGGCGCGAACGTCGTGGTGGCGAGCCGAAAGCTGGAGAACCTGGAGGCGGTGGTCAAAGAGATTGAGGCGCAGGGCGGCCAGGCCCTGGCGGTGCCGATGGACGTGCGCGATCCGGATCAGGTGGCCCGCACACTTCAGGCAACGTTGGACCGGTTCGGCGCCGTCCATCACTTGGTCAACAACGCCGCCGGGAACTTTATCTGCCCGGCGGAGAAGCTCTCGGTGGGCGGCTGGCGCGCCGTGGTCGGCATCGTATTGGACGGGACCTTCTACTTCAGCCAGGCGGTCGGCCGCCACTGGATCGAGCGGGGCCAACCGGGCACCATCACGAACATCATCGCCACGTATGCGTGGGGCGCCGGCCCCGGGGTGGTCCACTCGGCGAGCGCCAAGGCGGGCGTGCTGGCGATGACGCGCACCCTCGCGGTGGAATGGGGCCGTCACGGCATCCGGGTCAACGCCATCGCTCCAGGACCGGTCGACGGTACGGGTGCGGCGCCGCAGCTGTGGCCAACGGAAGAGGCACGCCAGCGAGTCCTCGCAGGCATCCCCCTCGGCCGCTTCGGAGAGGCCAGCGAGATCGCCCACGCCGCCGCCTACCTGATGTCCCCGTATGGGGCCTTCATCTCGGGGGAATGCCTGACGGTGGACGGCGCCAACTGGTTGAATCGCCGGATGTTCTAGTCGGCGGCAGGTTGCAGGCGAAGACACGGGCGACACGGCTTTCAAAAGGAACTGCACGCTCCGGGGGCCGTGCGGGTCAATGGGTGACGAGGATGACAAGGCTGTACAAAATCCCCTCAATCGGTCCGTCGATTGAGGGGATTTGGT
>NZ_JAIMAV010000088.1 GCF_023511815.1 Alicyclobacillus sp. | reverse complement strand
CGGCTGGACCTTTTGCATTGCCGGGGCTTTTTCGCCGTGGCGGGGCGGCCCGGCCCCCCGTCCGGGCCGCCTCACCCAGGGCAGGCTGTCGTGTTTCTTCAATTGGCTTCGGTGGACGTCGTGGGGGCGTCCGCCAGAAGGCCGCGCAGGAACACGTCGGAGAACACCTGCGCAATTTCTTCCGCCGTCATCTCGCCGGTGGTTTTGTACCAACGGTACACCCAGTTGCACGCGCCGAGCAGGGCGAGGGCGGTCAGCTTGGGATGCTGGGGCCGAAATTCGCCGGATGCCTGCCCTTCCCGAATCACCTCGGTCCACAGCTCCAGATAGCGATCGGTCAGGGACTGGATGACCTGATGCTGGTCCTCGCCAAGGGAGAACGCCTCGCGCAAAAGCACCGTGGTCGTCTGGAGATTGGAGACGGACACCGTGATGTGATTTTCAATTGCGCGGACCAACTTCTCCCGCGCCGGCAGGTCCGACGCGATCACCTGCTCAAGCTGATGGTTGAAGTCGCTGATCGCCTGGTGCGCGATCTGCAGCAACAGGTCCTCCTTGGAGTGAATGTAATGATACAGGCTTCCCTTCTGCAGCCCGACCTCGTCCGCGATGTCCTGGACGGAGGTCGCGTGGTAGCCCTTCTGTTCGAACAGCTTGACCGCCGCTCGCGCGATTTCTGCCTGTTTGTTTGAAGCCATTCGAGGACAGCCCTTTCTGCGGGAGATCGATTTCAGGGATCATTCGATGGGACTGACGTCAGTATACCAAATCCTCAGGTATTTGGGACGCCCCAATGGGCCTCGGGAAACTCCAGGGGCCGGGACCGGGTACCAAAGATCCCCGCGGCATCGGGATCGACATGAATGAGTCCTGCGGTCCATGGAAAGTCTGATGGACAGGGTTGCACTTCCCCGCGGTCGCGCTATAATAAGGTCAGAAATAGTCAAAGTCAACATCAGTCAACGTCAAGAATCGCCCCGCATCGTCTGAAGTTCTTTCGGATGGGTGGTGAAGCGGTGCATTGGGGAACAATATTTCTGACATCATCGAACGTTATCTCAAGCGGATCTTGCAACAGAGCCAATCCGGTGTCGTCGAGGTGCAGCGAAGCGAGTTGGCCGAGCTGTTCCAGTGCGTGCCGTCACAGATCAACTACGTGATCAGCACCCGGTTTTCCGTCGATCACGGGTACATCGTCGAGTCCAAACGCGGAGGCGGCGGATACATTCGGATCCGGCGGATCGATCTCGACGAACACGCGCCGCTCGTCGCTCTCGTACGATCCATGGGAAGCACCATCAGCCAGCGGGAGGCGGAGAGCATTGTCGAGCGCCTTCGCCGGGAGCGGGTGGTGACGGATCGCGAGGCTTCCATGTTGCGAGCGGCGGTGCGTCGAGAGGTGCTGGATGTCGACCTGCCGTACCGCGACGAACTGCGCGCACGCCTGCTGGCGCAGATGCTGCTGGCCCTCTCCGCCGCAGCGCGGGAGGAGGACGACGCTCGCAAGGAACGCTGAAGCGCCGAGGTGCGACGCGTGCAAGGGGTGAACCAGATGCTTTGTCAGCGGTGTCAGCAACGCCCGGCCACCGTGCATTTCACACAGGTGATTGGCGGGGAGAAGACCGAATACCATTTGTGTGACCAATGCGCGCAGGAGAAGGGCGACCTGTTCAGCAAGGCGGCCCAGGCGTTTTCCTTCAGCAACCTCAATTCGTTTCCGTTCAACCAGCTGTTGAGCGGACTGTTGAACATGGAGTCCTCGCCGGGCTTTGCGAGTCCGACGTTGACGCAGCAGCGATGCGATCACTGCGGCATGCCCTACAGTCAATTCACGAAGACGGGGCGCTTCGGATGCGCGCACTGTTACGACAGTTTCGCCGCGCGCCTCGAACCGATGCTGCGCCGGATCCAGAGCAACACCACGCACACCGGCAAGGTCCCCGTCCGGGCGGGCGGGCAGGTCAAGGTGAAGAAGGAGTTGCAGCGGTTGCGCCGCGAGTTGCAACAGGCCGTCAGCCTCGAGCAGTTCGAGCACGCCGCCAGGCTCCGGGACGAAATCCGCCGGCTCGAACAACAGTTGGACCAGTGAGGGGGGCTGGGCATGTCTCTGAGCGAATTCTTGCAACGTGCGACGAGTCCCTGGATGCGAGAGGGCGGGCCGCAGGACGACATCGTGCTGACCAGCCGCGTGCGGATCGCGCGAAACATCGACGGCATTCCATTCCCCGTGCTGGAGACCGACAGCCACGCCAATCAGGTGATTGAACGGGTGGCGCACGCGTTGAAGAGTCCGGCCGCGAAGAAGTTGGGGGACTTTGAACTGGTCCGGTGCGCGGACATGTCTCCCCTGGATCGCGCGGTGCTGGTGGAAAAGCATCTCATCAGCCGCGATCTCGCCGAACAGGTGCGGCACGGCGCGGTGGCGCTGCGCCGGGATGAGGTCATCAGCATCATGGTCAACGAGGAAGACCATCTGCGCATTCAATGCATCCTGCCCGGGATGCGGGTGGATGAGGCGTGGCGGCTGGCGAACACCGTCGACGACGCCTTGGAGTCCGAGTTGACGTGGGCGTTTCACGAACGGTGGGGGTATCTCACCGCCTGTCCGACGAATGTCGGCACCGGCATCCGCGCCTCCGTCATGATGCACCTGCCGGGATTGGTGATTTCCGGGCAGATCAATCGCCTGCTGTCCGCCGTCTCCCAGGTGGGTTTGACCGTCCGCGGTCTGTACGGTGAAGGCAGCGAGGCCGCCGGGAACCTGTTTCAGGTGTCCAACCAGGTCACCCTCGGCGAGTCCGAGCCGGAGATTCTGCAGAACCTGTCGAGCGTGGTGCTGCAGTTGATCGATCACGAACGCGCCGCCCGAAAGGCCCTTCTGCAGGCCAACCGGGAGGCGCTCGAGGACCGCGTCTGCAGGTCGTTCGGCCTTCTGGCCTACGCCCGCCGCATGGATTCCAAGGAGACGCTGCAGCGTTTGAGCGATGTCCGCCTCGGCATTGATCTCGGCATCATTCGGGGCGTGTCCGCGCGCATCCTCCAGGAACTGTTGGTCATGACGCAACCCGCGTTCTTACAAAAATACTTCGGCCAGGAGCTGTCGCCCGGCGAGCGGGACATTCGCAGGGCGGCCCTGATCCGCGAACGGCTCAGACTGGACGATACGGAGGTGCATGGTTGATGTACACGCGATTCACGGAACGCGCGCAGAAGGTGTTGGCGCTGGCCCAGGAGGAGGCGACCCGCCTCCACCACCCGGGTGTCGGCACGGAGCACATCCTGCTCGGGCTGGTGCGCGAGGGCGAGGGCATCGCCGCCAAAGCGCTGCAGGCGCTCGGTGTCAGCGCGGAAAAGGTGCAGGCCGAGGTGGAGAAGATCATCGGGCCCGGCCAGAGTCCGGTCAGCGCGATGACCTACACGCCGCGTGCGAAGCGCGTGATTGAGCTGTCCATCGACGAGGCCCGCAAGCTGAACCATTCCTATGTGGGGACGGAGCACATCCTGCTCGGGTTGATCCGGGAGGGTGAGGGTGTCGCCGCGCGGGTCCTTGCGAACCTCAACATCAGCCTGAACAAAGCCCGCCAGCAGGTGCTGCAGTTGCTCGGCGGCGATGCGACGGAGGCGGCGACGGACAAGGACACCGGGGCGGGCACGCCCACGCTCGACTCGCTCGCGCGCGACCTGACGCAGATGGCGCGGGACGGGAAGCTCGATCCGGTGATCGGCCGTAGCCAAGAAATTGAACGCGTCATCCAGGTGCTCTCCCGGCGGACCAAGAACAACCCGGTGCTCATCGGGGAACCGGGTGTCGGAAAGACCGCCATTGCGGAGGGGTTGGCGCAGCGCATCGTCAATGGCGACATTCCGGAGACCCTGCGCAACAAGCGGGTGATGGTGCTCGACATGGGCACGGTGGTCGCGGGGACGAAATACCGCGGGGAGTTCGAGGACCGGCTGAAGAAGATCACGGAGGAGATCCGGCACGCCGGGAACGTGATCCTGTTCATCGACGAGTTGCACACGCTCATCGGCGCCGGGGGTGCCGAGGGGGCCATCGACGCTTCGAACATCCTCAAACCGGCCCTGGCGCGTGGGGAGCTGCAGTGCATCGGCGCCACGACGCTCGACGAGTACCGGAAGCACATCGAGAAGGACGCGGCGTTGGAGCGGCGATTCCAACCCATCATGGTGGACCAGCCGACCCCGGAGGAGGCGGTGGAGATTCTGCGCGGCCTGCGGGATCGATACGAGGCGCACCACCGCGTCAAGATCACCGATGAGGCGCTGGAGGCGGCCGTGCGGCTGTCGGACCGGTACATCACCGACCGGTTCCTGCCGGACAAGGCGATTGACCTGATTGACGAGGCGGCCTCCCGGGTTCGGTTGCGGACGCACACCGCGCCGCCCAATCTGAAGGAGCTGGAGGCTCGTCTGGAGCGGGTGCGCAACGAAAAGGACGCCGCGGTGCAGAGCCAGGAATTCGAGAAGGCGGCGGCGCTGCGCGACGAGGAGCAGAAGCTCAAGAAGGAGCTGGAGGACCGCAAGGCCGAGTGGAAGCGCCGGCAGAGCGATCACGACGTCCAGGTGACGGCCGAGGACATCGCCCACATCGTCTCCGCCTGGACGGGAATTCCGGTCAAGCAGCTGGCTCAGGAGGAGTCCGAGCGGCTGATGAACCTGGAGAAGATCCTGCACGACCGGGTGATTGGCCAGGACGAGGCGGTGACGGCCGTCGCGCGTGCCATTCGGCGCGCCCGGGCGGGACTCAAGGACCCGAAGCGACCCATCGGATCGTTCATCTTCCTTGGGCCGACCGGCGTCGGCAAGACGGAACTGGCACGGGCGCTGGCGGAGGCCATGTTCGGCGATGAGGACGCGATGATCCGCATCGACATGTCGGAGTTCATGGAGCGCCACTCGACGGCCCGGCTGGTCGGCGCGCCTCCGGGATACGTGGGGTACGAGGAAGGCGGCCAGTTGACCGAAAAGGTGCGGCGCAAGCCGTACTCCGTGGTGCTTCTGGACGAGGTGGAAAAGGCGCACCCGGAGGTGTTCAACATCCTGTTGCAGGTGCTCGACGACGGCCGCCTGACGGATGGCAAGGGCCGCACCGTCGACTTCCGCAACACCGTGATCATCATGACCTCCAACGTGGGCGCGGAGACGATTCGCCGCGGCGGGTCGCTCGGGTTCAAGCCGGACACGAGCACGGAGTACACCGACATGAAGACCAAGGTGTTGGATGAACTGAAGCGCACGTTCCGGCCGGAGTTCCTGAACCGCATCGACGAGATCATCGTCTTCCACCCGCTGAGCGAGGATCACATCGGCCAGATTGTCGATCTGATGGTCCGCGACCTGCAGAAGCGCCTGGCCGAGCAGAACATCTCCTTCACGCTGACGGAGGACGCGAAAAAGTTCCTCGCCAAGGAAGGCTTCGATCCGCAGTACGGCGCGCGCCCGCTGAAACGAGCCATTCAGCGGCACATCGAGGACCGGCTGTCGGAGGCCCTGCTGACGCAGCAGGTGCATCCGGGCGATGTGGTGGAGTTCGGAACGGACGGCAAAACGCTGGTGATCCAGCAGGTGCGCCCGGCCGAGGCGTCCGCCGCCCGAGCGTGAGGCGTCCATTTGCCGCAAGGCCCGCGGTCTGGGCGAGGACCAGGCCGCGGGCCTTCCTTCAGCAAGGGGTTTGGCAAAACCCGGTGCTCGGCGTGAACCGGGGGATGGCCCTGCTCCCATCCCGGAGCCGAAGCGTGCCGCGAGGGGGCGGGTGCGGTATCATGAGGTCGCGGGAGGGGTCGGGTGTGGCAAAGGCGAGCATCAAGTTTGTCTGTCAATCCTGCGGCTATGAATCGGTGAAATGGCACGGGCGATGCCCGGGGTGCGCGGCGTGGAACACGATGGAGGAGACCCTGGTGGAGGCGCCGGTCCCCGCGGGGCGAAGGCACGCGTTGGGCGGCGGGGGTGTGGAGGCGAAGGTCCAGCGAATGGACCAGATCCCGCCCGCGTCGGAGCAGCGCTTCCACACCGGGCTGCAGGAGTGCGACCGCGTGCTGGGCGGCGGGGTGGTCGCCGGGTCGTTGGTTCTCATCGGCGGGGATCCCGGCATCGGAAAATCGACGTTGCTGCTGCAGGTCGCGCATCACTTGGCGGTGTCGGGCCGCCGGGTCCTGTACGTCTCGGGAGAGGAATCGGCCGGTCAGCTCCGGTTGCGGGCGGAGCGGCTGGGGACGATGCACGAACAGGTGTTTGTCCTCGCGGAAACGGATTTGGACGCGGCGCTGCGCGCGGCGGACGAGGTGCGGCCGGATCTCTTGATCATCGACTCGATTCAGACGGTGTACCGGCCGGGGATGACCTCCGCGCCGGGCAGCGTGTCGCAGGTGAAGGAGTGCACCGGGCTGTTGCTGCGAACGGCCAAAGCGCTCGGCCTGGCCACGTTCATCGTCGGGCACGTGACCAAGGAGGGCAATCTGGCCGGTCCGCGCATGCTTGAACACATGGTTGACGCGGTACTATACTTTGAGGGAGAACGTCACCACGCGTATCGTGTCCTGCGCGCGGTGAAGAATCGGTTCGGTTCCACCAACGAGCTCGCGATCTTCGAAATGAAACAGGAAGGGCTGCGGGAAGTCACCAACCCGTCCGAAATGTTTCTGTCGGAGCGTTCGGAGCGAACTCCGGGATCGGCGGTGGTCGCCGCTTTGGAGGGCTCTCGGCCGCTCCTGCTTGAGGTTCAGGCCCTCGTCACGCCGACCAGCTTCGCGGCGCCGCGGCGCATGGCCACCGGGGCGGACCCAAACCGCGTCCATCTCATCATCGCCGTGTTGGAGAAGCGGATCGGCCTTCGGCTGCAGACGTCGGACGCGTACGTCAACCTGGCGGGCGGCGTTCGGGTGGATGAACCCGCCATCGATCTCGGCGTCGCCATGGCACTGGCCTCGAGCAGCCGGGATCAGCCGCTTCCCCCCGGGGATGTGTTCGTCGGAGAGGTCGGGTTGACGGGAGAAGTGCGCTCCGTCACCCGGTTGGAGCAGCGGGTGCGGGAGGCCGATAAGCTCGGCTTCACGCGCTGTGTGGTTCCGGCGCACAGTCTGCGCGGCTGGCGGCGGCAGGGCAACATCGAGGTGGTCGGTGTTCACACACTCTGGGACGCGATGCATCTCGCACTGCAGGGGTGAACTATGCGCGAGGATTCCAAGCGGGAGGCGGCAATCAACAAGATCCTTCGGATGGTGGCTCCCGGAACCGTGCTGCGCGAGGGCATTGAGAACATCCTGCGCGCGAAGACCGGCGGGCTGATTGTGGTCGGCGCGTCGGACACCGTGCTGAGCTTCATCGACGGCGGATTCCCGATCCAGTGCGATCTGACGGCATCCAACCTGTATGAGTTGGCCAAGATGGACGGGGCCATCATCGTCAGCGACGACCTGAAGAAGATCCTGTACGCCAACACCAACCTCAATCCGGATCACACCATCCACACCACCGAGACGGGCACCCGGCACCGCACCGCGGAGCGCGTCGCCAAGCAGACCGGGCAATTGGTGATCTGCATCTCGCAACGGCGCAATGTCATCACACTGTACCAGGGCAATTTCAAGTATTCACTGAAGGACATCGGCGTCATCCTGAACAAGGCGAATCAGGCCATCCAGACGCTGGAGAAGTACAAGGCCGTGCTGGATCAGGCGCTCACCAACCTGAGCGCCCTGGAGTTTGAGGAATTGGTGACACTTCAGGAGGTCACCCTTGTCCTGCAGCGATTCGAGATGGTGTTGCGCATAAAATCGGAGATCAAGCGATACATCACGGAACTGGGCAGCGAGGGGCGGCTCATCAGCATGCAGCTCGACGAACTGGTGTCGAGAGTCGATGAGGAGGCCTATCTGCTGGTGAAGGACTACGCCTTGCTCGAGCCCGACGAGACGCCGCATCAGATTCTGTCGGCGATTCACGAACTCAGCTCGGAAGAGCTGCTGAACGGGCACATCCTCGCGAAATTGCTCGGGTACCCCAACACCGCGAACATCGGCGACGAACCGGTGTCCTCACGGGGGTACCGGATTCTCAACAAGATCGCGCGGTTGCCGCAGCCGGTGATTGAGAACCTGGTGGAGCATTTTAAAGATCTGTCGCACATCCTGGCCGCCTCCATCGAGGAGCTGGACCAGGTCGAGGGCATCGGAGCGGTGCGGGCACGCGCCATTCGGGACGGGCTCAAACGCATTCAGGAGCAGGTCTTCATCGACCGGCACATCTGATCCGCCCGCGCCTTCGACGAACGACGATCCGCGGGACGGGCGGGAATCCCCCGTCTCCGGGTGAGATTGGCGCGTTCGCCGCCGGACAGGGCGTCGCGATCCCAAGGAGGATGCACATGATTCTGAAAATCGTGCCGAGCCTGCTGACCATCGGCAATCTGGTGCTGGGGATGGTGGCGCTGGTCCTCGCGTTGCAGGGGTTCACCGCGGACGCGGCGTTGTTGGTCGTCATCGGCATGGTGTTGGATGGAATGGACGGTCGCGTCGCGCGGTGGTTGCGGGCGGAGAGCGCGTTTGGCAAGGAACTGGACTCGCTTTCCGATATCGTCACATTCGGCGTGGCCCCCGCGCTCATCATGTATGAGGTGGTCCTTCAGAACGAGGGGTGGGCGGGGCTGGTGCTCGCCGCTCTGTTTCCGGTGTGCGGCGCGCTGCGCTTGGCGCGCTTCAATATTCAGACGAAATCCGCGCATTACTTTGTCGGCCTGCCGATCACCGCCGCCGGGGGCATCCTCTCGACCATGGCCCTGTACAAGAATGTGCTGTATCCCGCGGAGGTCATCCTGCCGCTGGGGATGCTGGTGCTGGCCCTGCTGATGGTCAGCCGGGTGCGGTACCCCAATTTCAAAAAGGTCGCGTTCCCGCGCTCGGCCGTCGTGATGGTGCCGCTGTTGGTGATCCTCGTATGGGCGGTGTTCCGCTACCAACACAGTGCGGTGAACCGGCTGATCTTTATTCCGCTGGCGGTGTACGCGCTCTACGGATTGGGGCGGATGGTGCGCCGGCGACGGCAGACGGAGGACGACGGCCGGGAACCCGAGTGGTACAAGGGGACCAAGTGAAGCGGACAGATGGCGAATTTGTCAAGCCCTGTTTTGACGGGGATCCGGAAGGGTGTTACACTGGGTGTACCACCCCAAATATTTCTATACGCTCGTACCACTATGAGAAGGCGAGTTTGGCTCGAGTGATCTTTGCCCATACTGGTGATAGGAGGTGACAGTTCATGGTCAAGAAAATGGTGCAGCTGTTCTTCGCGGTCATCGGGGTGGTGCTGGGTTATGCATTTTGTCCGGACTTATTCAGGGTTGTCTTTCATCTGACCTATCCCCCATTTAACTCCAAGTGGTTTGGGGCCGCGTTGGGAGGCAGCATCTTCGTTCTGTCCACCGTGTGGCTGGTCAACTATCTGACCACGCTCATCAAGTGGACCGAGGAGCGCCTGCAGAAGATCCCCTTGGCCGACATCGTCGGCGGTACCATCGGGATGGTGTTCGGGCTTTTGGTGGCGTACCTGTTCGCGCCGGCGCTGCGGGTCATCCCGGTGGTGGGCTTGCCGCTGCAGTTTTTCGTCAGCCTGTTGCTGGCGTATCTGGGCCTGCGCATTGGATTCACAAAACGGGAGGATCTGGTGTCGCTGTTCGCCGGCCGGCTGACGTTGAAGGAACGCGACAAGGACCGAAAGAACCAGTACCGGCCGGGTGAGGCCAAGCTGGTGGACACGAGCGTCATCATCGATGGGCGCATCGCGGATCTGGTCGAGACCGGGTTCTTGGACGGTGTTCTGGTCATCCCGTCGTTCGTGCTGGAGGAACTGCAACACATCGCGGATTCCTCCGATGTGCTCAAGCGCAACCGGGGCCGCCGGGGTCTGGACGTGCTCAACCGGATTCAGAAGGAGCAGAAGGTCAAGGTCAAGGTGATGGAGATCGACTTCGACGACCTGCAGGAGGTCGATTCCAAGCTGGTCCGCCTGGCCAAGCAGCTGCAGGGCAAGGTCGTCACGAACGATTTCAATCTGAACAAGGTCTGCGAGCTGCAGGGGGTGGCCGTCCTCAACATCAACGACCTGGCCAACGCGCTCAAGCCCATCGTCCTTCCCGGAGAGGAGATGAACGTTCGGATCCTCAAGGAAGGTAAGGAAATGGGACAAGGCGTGGCGTATCTGGATGACGGAACGATGGTGGTGGTGGAGCAAGGGAGGCCCTTTATCGGACAGGAAACGACCATCGTGGTCACCAGTGTGCTGCAAACGCCCGCAGGACGGATGATCTTTGGCCGCCCAGATCAACGACTGAGCGGTACCACCACGCCCTACCCGGCGGGCAGCTCCAGTAGCAGTGGCAGCTCCGGGAACACGCGGACCGGTGACTCCACGGCCAGCCACGTGAGTTTGGGAGGGAAGGGGGGTGAATCCCCCGCGGGTGGGTCCGGCAGTGGCACGCCTGCCAGCTTGGGCCACAAACCCGGCGATTCGCGCACGGGCGAACCGCCCCGCTCTCCGGACGAGAGCCGCTGATCGGCCCGTTTCTTGCGGCGAGAGGCGGGGCTGGCCGGTTCCGTCCGGGATAATGTCCGGCATAACGGTGAGTTTCGCAGATATGCCCCGCATGCTTCTGATCTTCCCCCTCGTGGGGATTCCACTGATTCCGCTGGTGGTGCCGCAGGGTGTGTTCTCATCATTGACACTGTACGCCCAGACAACGCCACCGGGCAATTCCAAAGCATCCGATAAATCAAACAGCGACGGGAAAACCCCGCCTCCGGCTTCTGATGTGGAACTGGTGGAGCGCCTCCATGCCGCCCGCAAAGAATACGAAAACAGCCTCAAGGCCCTTTACGAACACTATGCCCGTGTCGGCGACCGGCAGCGCTGGAAATGGGTCGAAGAGGAACTCCTTGGTTACCACCTGCTCTTCAAGCCGTCGTACAACTTGGATGTCAAGGATGTGCCGCCAGCAACGTTGAAGGCGGAGGTCAACATCCCGGCGGCCAACGAATTGTAC
>NZ_JAIMAV010000087.1 GCF_023511815.1 Alicyclobacillus sp. | reverse complement strand
TGCTGTTCTCGAACCCGCCCGCGCTCATCGCGGTGCACCTGGGCGTCGCCCTGACGGCGTTCGTGAGCCTGTTTCTGCTGGCTGTGGTGCTGAGCCCCGGCGGGGCGGGGCGGCACCGGGCGGCTGGGGTGGCGCGCGAGCAGGAGCATGGAACGACCGACGTGCCTTTCCGTGGACAGCAGGCGGCGGCTGGGGTGGCACGCGAGCAGGAGCCCGAAACGGTCCCTCGGGCGCGCGGCACCGGGGATCCGGCGATGGCGCGGGCGTTCGAAGGGACCCGACGCCAGAACACGGGACGCGCGTTGCAGCGTTTGAGCTGGGTGGTCGCGGTGTACGTGTACGTGGCCTCCTACATCGGCGCATACGTGGCGAGCACAGGGTACGGAGCGCTGTTTTCGGGCTGGCCGTTGCCGACGGAGCGACCGGATGTGGTGGGCGTGGCGTTCTGGGTGGACGTGCTGCATCGCGTGGCCGCGCTCGGCTTCGTGGGATTGGCGGGAGCCCTGGTGGTGATGGCGCGCCGGGAGGCGATGGTGCGGCCGGATGTGTATCGCGCGAGTGTGGCGATGCTCGGATTGGTCGGATTGCAGGCATTGAGCGGCGCGCTGCTCATCGCGACACACATCCGCGTGTGGGCTTTCCTGCTGCACGTGACGATTGTGACCGGCCTGTTTGTCGATGCCGGCTATCTGGTGTTGCGCACCACGACGACAGGGCGCCGCGAGGCGGTACGCCCCGAGGCGGTGGAGGACGGCGCGACCGCGGTTACTCCAGATATGGTTTGACCTCGCGATCGATCGCGACATCCACCAACACCGGCCCGTCCGCCGACAGCGCCCGCGCGACCGCGGTTCCCACATCCGCCGGATCCTCAACGCGCAGCGCTTCGACGCCGAAGGCCCGCGCGATGGCCACAAAGTCCACCTCCGGGATCAGGTCCATCCCGGGATACACGCCCTGCTGCGCAGCCGGTCCGCCCATCCGCTTCAGGCCGCCCTTGAGGATCATGTAGCTGGCGTTGTTGAAGATGAAGAATCGGACGGGCAGGCGGTACTTGACGGCCGTCCACAGGGCCTGGATGTAGTACAGGGCCGATCCGTCCCCAATGCACGCCACCACCGTCCGCCCGGGCGCCGCCAGCTGCGCGCCGAGCGCGGCCGGCAACCCGTAGCCGAGGCCGCCCCCCTTGAGGGCGATGAGTCCGCGCGGATTCGACACCGGGAGATACCCGTGCACGAACCGGCCGTTGGTCACCGATTCATCCACCACGATGGCGTCCTCCGGCAGCAGGCCGCCCAGCACCGACGCGACGTGCGCGCTTGAGAGCGGCCACTGCGTACGCCCGGCGTCGGCCTCCTCTTCCCTCTGTCGATCCCGCCGCCGCCTCTCCCCCTCCACCGCCCGCCGTCTCTCCCGCACCCGCGCCCGCGCGGACGCGTCCGCCTCCATCCGCGCCTCAACCGCCTCGGCGATGGCCTCTGCCGCCCCCGCCAGGTCCGCCTGCAGCGCCAGGTCGGCCGGGCGGTTTTTCGCGATCTCCCAGGGATCGACATCCACATGCACGACGCGGGTGGATGGGGGGAGCATGGGCAGCGGATCGAACAGAAGCGGCGCCTGACTGGTCACGCCAAACCAGACCACCACATCCCGGTCGGCGAACAGGCGGCGGTAGAACGGACCATTGGGCAGGCACCGGCCGAACCACAGCGGGTGCCGGGACGGGAAGCCGAGGCCCGAACTCTGGTGCTCGGTGTAGACCGGAATGGCCAGCGCGTCCGCGAGACGGACCAGGGCCGGGATGGCGCCCGTGCGGCCGGCGCGATCGCCCACAATCAGCACGGGCCGCTCGGCCGCCACCAACCACTCCGCAATCCGCCGGACGATCCCGGGCTCCGGCCGCCCGCCCTGCACCACGGTGGTGAGCGGCCACGGCTCCCCCTCCACCTCGTCGAGCATCACGTCCGACGGAAGCGCCAGGAACACGGGCCCGGTCGGCTCGGTCATCGCCGTCTTGAATGCGCGGTGCAGCGCCAGCGGCAGCTCCTGGGCCCGCCGCACCTCGTACGCCCATTTGGTGAACGGTTCGGCCATGCGCACCAGATCGCCCGCCAGCGCCGGCTCCTGCAGCGCGAGCCGGCTGTCGTGCTGCCCCGTCGTCACCACCAGCGGCACCCCCGCCCGCCACGCGTCGTACAGATTCCCCAACCCGTGCGCGAGCCCCGGGGCCACGTGCAGATTCACCACCGCCGGCCGCCCCGTCACCTGCGCGTACCCCGCCGCCATCCCGACCGCGATGTCCTCATGCAGAGCGAGGATATATTCGATGTCGTTCCGCGCCGCCAGCCCGTCCATGAGCGGAAGCTCGGTCGTCCCCGGATTCCCGAACACATACCGGGCACCGTAGCGGTGGAACGCCTCCAAGACAAAGTCGCGCGCTTTCATCTGGACTCAACCTCCTCCTACGGAGCACAGCATGGTGGTTTGGGCGATGGTGGTTTAGGCCGCGGCGGTGGTGGCGGTGGGGCGGCTTGGGCCGCCCGGGGGGCCGCGGAGACGGGTACAAAGCGGTAGGGGCCGAAATCGCCACCAGGGCCGACGCCTAAGTTTTCAATAATATAGTTACCACGGTTACCACGGGGCCTAAGAGGCACCACCATTTCACGTACGATGATACTCCATTCCACCCCATTTTGGGTAAAATATTTTGTCTATTCTGGGGCCGGGTATAAAGTGCGGGCCCAAAGACAGGAACGAGGTGGGATACGAGGTTTTGGCTGTGAGTCGCGATGCAAGGCTCGATGGTTGAAACGAAGGCCCGGGGCCCAATGTTAAGGCTCGGATTTCGATGTGAAGACCCGGGCACAGCGTCGAGGCCCCGGACCCAAGGAGGCCATGGAACCAATCAGGAACCATGGAACTAAGCCGGGCCCCTGTGACCCAAGCCGGGGCCGGAGGACAGGGGCTGGGGGGCGGTCATGCGGAAGTGGTTCCCGGCCCTACACGGGGCTCCGCGCCCCCACCGCGGTGGCGCTGCTGTAACGTGAAAAATCGTACCAAATTCCCCTCCGAAATCGGCCGAGAGCCCCTCGCCACCCGCCTGAGAATTGGATTTTCGTATTAACTCCGCGCCTTCGGCCGCCAAATCGTACGACTTACTACGAAAATGTCAATCCCCGTCACGAAGGCCCGGTAGGGGTGAAATCATCCACTTTACTACGATTTTACCTCTTTCACGGTGCGGGACGCGGTTGGTACAGGTGTCGGCGTAAAGACAGAGGCCGGGGCTCGGGGCACAACGCAGGGCCGGAGGGGAACCACGTCGAGGCACGGAGCGCAATGTAAAGGACCGGGACCCGTCGACGCCCAAGGCCCACATCAAGCCCCAGGGCCCACCCCACTGCCCTCGGTCCAGCGTCAAGGCCCGGGACCCGAACCGAGGCCCGAATCCGGGGCGACGGGCATACCAGAAGGGGACCCCGGCCCCACACCGTGCTCCAGGCCCCCACCACGGGGGCGCCGTCGTAACGTGAAAAATCGTACTAAACTCCCCTCCGAAGTCGGCCGCGAGCCCCTCGCCACCCGCCTGAGAATTGGATTTTCGTATTAACTCCCCGCCTTCGGCGGCCAAATCGCACGACTTAATACGAAAATGCGGCTTTCAACCCCCGTCACGAAGGCCCGCAGGGGTGAAATCATCCACTTTACTACGATTTTACCTTTTTCACGGCGCGGGACGCGGTTGGTACAGGTGTCGGCGTAAGGACAGAGGCCGGGGCTCGGGGCACATCGCGGGGCTCGGAGGGGGAGCATGTCGAGGCACGGAGCCCAATGTAAAGGACCGGTACCCGTCGACGCCCAAGGCCCACCCCAAGGCCCAAGGCCGGGGCCCACCCCACTGCCCTCGGTCCAGCGTCAAGGCCCGGGACCCGAGCCGAGGCCCGAATCCGGGGCGACGGGCATACCAGAAGGGGACCCCGGCCCCACACCGTGCTCCGTGCCCCCACCACGGGGGCGCCGTCGTAACGTGAAAAATCGTACTAAATTCCCCTCCGAAGCCTGCCGAGAGCCCCTCGCCACCCGCCTGAGAATTGGATTTTCGTATTAACTTCGCACCTTCGGCAGCCAAATCGCGCGACTTACTACGAAAATGCGGCTTTCAACCCCCTCCTCGAAGGCGCGGTAGGGGTGAAATCATCCATTTTACTACGATTTTACCTCTTTCGCGGTGTGGGGCACGGTTGGTACAGGTGTTGGCCCAAGGACAAAGGCCGGGGCTCGGGGCACATCGCGGGGTCAGAGGAGGGAACGTCGAGGACGGAGCCCGACGCAAAGGCCCGGGGACCAACGCAGGGCTCGAAGGCCATGCCAAGGCTCGGCTCCCAATCCGAGGCGCAAATCCGGGGCGACGGTAATGCGGAGGAGGCTCCCGTCCCCACATGGTGCCCCGTGCCCCCGACGCGGAGACCCCCTCTCCGCACCGTGCTCTAGGCCCCCACCACGGGGGCGCCGTCGTAACGTGAAAAATCGTACTAAACTCCCCTACGAAGTCGGCCGCGAGCCCCTCGCCACCCGCCTGACAATTGGATTTTCGTATTAACTCCCCGCCTTCGGCGGCCAAATCGCACGACTTAATACGAAAATGCGGCTTTCAACCCCCGCCTCGAAGGCGCGGCAGGGTGAAATCATCCACTTTATTACGATTTTACCTCTTTCGCGGTGTGGGCCGCGGTGGGTACAGGTGTTGGCGCAAGGACAGACGCCAAGGCTCGGGGCACATCGCGGGGCTCGGAGGGGGAGCGCGTCGAGGCACGGAGCCAAGCGCAAAGGCCCGGGGACCAACAGGGCCCGAGCCCTGCGTCAAAACCCGGGACCCTCGTCGACGCCCGAGGCCCATATCAAGCCCTAGGGCCCACCTCAAGTCCCCGGACCCCAATCCGAAGCGCAAACCCAGGGGGCGGCCTTGCTGAGGAGGCACCCGTCCCCGCACCGTGCTCCGTGCCCCCACCGCGGTGGCGCTGCCGTAACGTGAAAAATCGTACTAAATTCCCCTCCGAAGCCTGCCGCGATCCTCTCGTCACCCGCCTGAGAATTGGATTTTCGTATTAACTTCGCGCCTTCGGCAGCCGAATCGCACGACTTAGTACGAAAATGCGGCTTTCAACTCCCGCCCCGAAGGCCCGGTAGGGGTGAAATCATCCACTTTACTACGATTTTACCTCTTTCGCGGTGTGGGGCACGGTTGGTACCGGTTTCGGCGCAAGGACAAAGACCGGGGCTTGGGGCACAACGCAGGGCTGGGAGGGGGGCACGTCGAGGCACGGAGCGCAATGTAAAGGCCCGGGACCCGAGCCGAGGCCCGAATCCGAGGCGACGGGCATACCGGAAGGGGCCCCCGGCCCCACACCGTGCTCCAGGCCCCCACCACGGGGGCGCCGTCGTAACGTGAAAAATCGTACTAACCTCCCCTCCGAAGTCGGCCGCGAGCCCCTCGCCACCCGCCTGAGAATTGGATTTTCGTATTAACTTCGCACCTTCGGCAGCCGAATCGCACGACTTACTACGAAAATGCGGCTTTCAACCCCCGCCTCGAAGGCGCGGCAGGGTGAAATCATCCATTTTACTACGATTTTACCTTTTTCACGGTGCGGGATGCGGTCGGTACAGGCGTCGGCGCTAGGACAGAGGCCAAGGCTCGGGATACATCGCGGGGCTCGGAGGGGCAGCACGTCGAGACACGGAGCGCAATGTAAAGGATCGGGACCCGTCGACGCCCAAGGCCCACATCAAGCCCCAGGGCCCACCTCAAGTCCCCGGACCCCAATCCGAAGCGCAAACCCAGGAGGCGGCCTTGCGGAGGAGCATCCGTCCCCGCACCGTGCTCCGTGCCCCCGCCGCGGTGGCCATGTCGTAATGTGAAAAATCGTACTAAATCCCTCTCCGAAGCCTGCCGATAGCCCCTCACCACCCGCCTGAGAATTGGATTTTCGTATTAACTCCGCGCCTTCGGCCGCCAAATCGTGCGACTTACTACGAAAATGCGGCTTTCAACCCCCGTCACGAAGGCCCGGTAGGGACAAAATCATCCACTTTACTACGATTTTACGTGTTTCCGCCACGCCAATTTGTCCGCCCACTTCGTCCGCCACTCGGTCCCCACGCCGCTTTGTGGCGCCACCCTTTCGCGTCCCACCGGCGAGGCGAGGCAAGGGCGAAGGCCCTTACCTACAGGGCGAATTGGGCCCCGCGCAGCATCCAGGGCCAGCCGGCCCCCTTCGTCACAAGCTTTACTGGGATTCTCCTGCACATCATGGACATCATCGATCCCGACATGGTAGGAATAGGGCAACGGCCCTGGTCTTGGCCCCGGTCTTGGCCCCGGTCTTGGCCCGGGTCATCGTCCCGCCGATGGACAAGGTTGAGAGCCCCTGCACGCGTACCGCCCATCCGTCCAACCACAGAAACGGCCGGGGCCTGGGCAGACGGCCAGACGCCAACCTTCCACCGGACCACGGGACATCGAAATCCCGTCGCGGAGGTGCCCCCCTTGGACTTCGCCACCGCCTTTCGATCCTTCATGAAACACCACATCAAGGAGGCAAGTTCTGAGAAGCGTCGGGATCGGCTCATGAGAGGACTTGGCCATTCGGAGAAGCTGTTTCTGGAAGCGGTTTGGTGGCCGGCGTTCGGTCACTTCGAAGGGCTGTATCCCGAATACGAGGTGCAGGATTACCGCGACGGCATCCGTTTCATCGACTTCGCCTATCTGCATCCGAGATTTCAGGTCGCCATTGAATTGGATGGGTACTCGACGCACGCCCGGGATGTCACACCCGAGCAGTTCTCAGACCATCTGATGCGGCAGAACACCCTCGTCATTGACGGATGGTATGTGATCCGGTTTGCGACCGGCGCGCTTCAACACAGCCCCAGGCAGTGTCAGCAGGTCTTGCAGCAGCTGTTCGGTCGGCTGTTGAGCCCGCAGAAGGATCGGTTGCAGGACCTGCGGCCGCTGGATCGCGAGATCCTACGTCTCTTTCTTCGCTGGCCCGATCCGCTGGGACCCAAACACATCGCCCAGATGCTTCACGTGGGTGGGGATACGGCCGCCCGGCATCTGCGGAGTCTGGCAAGGCAGCGATGGCTGGTTCCGGTCGGCGCG
This sequence comes from Alicyclobacillus sp., assembly GCF_023511815.1. Classification (GTDB taxonomy): domain Bacteria; phylum Bacillota; class Bacilli; order Alicyclobacillales; family Alicyclobacillaceae; genus Alicyclobacillus_H. The sequence goes on along the minus strand of NZ_JAIMAV010000087.1, from coordinate 4,086 downwards.
GGAAGGACGAGGGTGAGGTTGTATCGGATCCATCCGGATCGATCGCAGCGGTGGTAGCCAAGCGCCCCGGTTTACGCGGCCGCATGACGTGCTATAATGTGCATAGAATGACAAACGGAAGAGGGCTTCACCCTCTTCCGCGGTGGGTTGAGTCGGGACCCCGAGTGGTTTGGCGATCGCCGGGGTCCCTTCTCATTGCCCACACCAGGGTCGCAACCGCGCGGATCACGGCCGCCAGCCCCAGCATGGCGAGATACACCCTCAACCCGTCACCCCCCTTCGTCAGGGAGTGCGCGCGGAGAAGGTTCCCCCTCTCCCACTGTGTATTCTATCATTTTCGACGATGGAGCTATAGACCCGCCCTCGACCCTGGCCCCGGCCCACGCCACCTCAAGTCCGCGAGGACACCCAGCGCCACCTCAAGCGCCCTCGGGCGACGCCCAGACCACATGCCCACGGGGACGCCCCCGCGTCAACCGCGCCCGCCGGGGGACGCCCAGACCATTCCCTACGCTTTGATCCCGTTGGCGTCCTGCATCATCCGGCTTGTGATTTGGAGGGCCTCGGAATTGAGATCGAACATGCGCTGCGCCCGGATGAGATCCGTCATCTCGGTCGTCAGATTCACGTTGCTCATCGACAGAGCGCCCTGAACGACACCGGCCTGAAGCCCGGCCCCGCCAGCCCCGGCCCCCGCGACACCGCCAGCCCCGGCCGATCCCGCGGCACCCGCGACACCGCCAGCACCCGCAGCCCCACCGACCCCCGCACCCGCGTTGATCACGCGGACGTTCGCACCCGGGCCGGCGACAAACTCGTTGTCCCCGACCGAGGCCAGATACTGGCCCGGCAGCGTCGCTTCCACCAGGGCAATCCGCTGGCCCGTCGCCTTTCCGTCAAAACTCACATCCCCGTTGGGGGCCACCGCAAACCCGTCCGTCCGACCGCCCGGCGCCACCACCGGCCGCCCGGCGGTATCGAGCACCGGTTCCCCCGCCTGCGTCGCCAGCACCACCGTCCCATCCGGCCGGCGGCTCCAGACGAAGTTTCCCGCCCGGGTCAGATGGATCGCGCCGTCCGCGCCCGAGACCTGGAAGAAGGCCGCGCCCTGTACGGCGAGATCGAGCGGATTGTCCGTGCGTTGCACCGGCATCCCGGAGAACACCTTCTCGTCCGAGACCGCCAACACGCCCGTGCCACCCGCCCAGCCCGGCGGCGTGTAGCGGCCGGCCGCCTCCGGCGCCGTCGCGGCCCCTGACCACACCTGGGTGAACGTGTCCGCGAACGATCCCCCGTCCGCCGCATACCCCGGCGTGTCGCTGTTCGCGACATTGTTCGACACTCGATCCAACCACCGCATGCTCGCCCGCAGCGCCGACAGGCTCGTCCACAGCGACTGCATGCACCTTCCTCCCTTCCATCCCACTCCGGGCGGGCCGCCCCTGCGCACGCCTCGCCACCCTGCAATCCCACCGCACCCCGTCGCGCAACCTCTCATCCAACGCGGCGGCGCACCCGCCCCATCTCGATCACGCGTTCACCTTGCCGACCTGCTCCACCGCCAATTGCAGCAGGCTGTCCTCCGTCCGAATCACCCGCTGGTTCGCCTCGTACTGCGCCAGCACCGCCATCATCTTCGTCATCGTCGTCGCCGCGTCGACGTTGCTCAGCTCCTGCTCGCCCGGCCGGATGGCCCCCGTGCCTGGGCGGAGGAGGGGGCGGACGCCCGCGGGATCGAGCGTGTTCCCCACCTCGAACTCCGTCTCACCGAGCGGCGTCAGCTGCGCCACGTCCGCGTCCACCGTGCCCAGACGGCCGGTGATGACGTTACCGTTCGTGTCGATCACGCTGTACGACACCCGCCCGTTCCCGTCCACCACCGGCCCGCCATCCGGCCCGAACAGATCGGTGCCGTCGTAATCCGGATTGATGCGGATTCGCCCGTTCAGAATCGGCAACCCATCCTGACCGACGGGCAGCACCGGCCGGCCCGCCGCATCCACCAGGATGTGATTCTCGTCCACATCGAAGTGGCCGTCGCGCGTCAGCACCAGTCCCTGCGCCACCTGGCCCGACGAGAACGCCACCGGGAAGAAGCTGTGCAGCCCCATGTCCGCCTCGGTGCCCACGCGCAACGACGCCCCTTCCCACCCCGCCTGGCCGGGGATCCCCACCACCCGTCCGGCCGTATCCGCAAACAAATAGGAAGGATTTCCTCGATCATCGTAGTCGGGCGCGCCCCCGGCCGCCGTCAGGGCCACCCCCCGGTAGGCCGGATTCCGCACCGCCACCAGCCCCGTCAGGGCTTGTCCATTCGGGCCCACGACGGCCAACGGCCGGCCGTTGACCTCAAGCACCCCACCAGGCCCCGCGGCCACCGGCCCCTGCGCCGACGCCAAACCTGCGGCACCCGCGGCACCCGCGGCACCCGCACCCCCGCCCGGACCCGCGGTCGCCGCAACCGCCGCGTACGTCCCGGGCGGGGTGCTGTCCACGATCGCGACGTCCAGCGCCCGGCCGGTCTGCGTCAGGTCACCCTGGCTGAACCACGGCACGCCCTCCTGGAAGACGACGCCCGTGGCCACCGAGCCGATGGCCGGCCCGAGCCCCGGATTGGCCCCGCCGTAATCCATCACGTGCAGCAGTTGCTGAGGAAAGCTGAGCAATTCGGCGTTGGACGCCTTGTACCCCGGGGTCTCCGTGTTGGCGAGGTTATTCGTCAGCACCTGCTGCATCCGCTCGGCCGCCGTCATCCCGGCCGCGGCCGTGGTCAATCCTCGGATCACCGGTCATCCTCCTCACTCGGGTGTGTCGGATGGCATCGCCGGCGCGGCGCCTCAGTGCAGAATCCCTGCATCCACCGCATGGTCCCCGCATCCAAGGCGCGCCCCCCGCCGGCAACCCTGCTTCCGCCAACGCGGCGAGCCGGTGCGGCGCCCCAGCGCCAGCCCCAGCGTCCGCACCCGCGGCCTTGCATCCGCGGCGCTCCAGCGCCAGTGCCCGCGCCCGCAGCCTTCCTCACATCCGCGGCGCGACGCCGCTGCCTGGGCGGCGGGGCGCCCTCGCGCTGTTGGCGCGGAACTTCTTGTAGTACGGGCTCTCCAGCATGATTCCCGTGCCCAGCACCACGCAGTGGGTCGGGTTCTCCGCGACGTGCACCGGGATCTGCAGCTCGTCCATCATCAGCTTGTCCAGGCCGTCGACGAGGGCTCCGCCGCCCGTGAGCACGACTCCCTTGTCGAAGATGTCGGCCGCCAGCTCCGGCGGCGTCTGCTCCAGGACCGACTTGGCGGCGGCGACAATCTGCTCGACCGGCTCCTGCAGGGCTTCGCGCATCTCCTCCGCGTGGACGGTCACGGTTTTGGGGAGGCCGCTGACCATGTCCCGCCCGCGGACGTCCATTTCACCGCTGCGGCTGTTGGGATAGACGGTCGCCAGCTCCTTCTTCAGTTCTTCCGCCGTGCGTTCGCCGATCAGCAGGTTGTGCGCTCGCTTGATGTGCTTGACGATGGCCTCGTCGAACTTGTCCCCCGCCACGCGCAGAGAAGCGGAGGTCACCACGTCGCCCAGCGACAGGACCGCGACGTCCGTGGTGCCTCCTCCAATGTCGACCACCATGCTCCCGCTCGGCTCGAAAATGTTCAGGCCGGCGCCGATGGCGGCCGCTTTCGGTTCCTCTATGAGATCAACGTGCTTGATGCCGCACGCCTCCGCGGCTTGCCGCACCGCCTTCTGTTCCACCGAGGTGATCCCGGCGGGCACGCAGATGATGGCGCGCGGGCGCATCATGACGCTGTTGCCGATGGTTTTGCGAATGAAGTGGCGCAGCATGATCTCCGTGACTTCAAAGTCAGCGATGACGCCCTCGCGCAGCGGGCGAATGGCGACGATGTTTCCGGGCGTGCGGCCGAGCATCTGCCTGGCCTCTTCGCCGACAGCGACCACCTGCTTTGTCGTCTGATCAATGGCGACCACCGAGGGTTCGTTGAGGACGATGCCCTGTCCTCGAACGTGGATCAAGACCGTTGCGGTGCCGAGATCGACACCGATGTCTTTGGAAAACATCTGCGGCGAGTCCTCCCCAAC
>NZ_JAIMAV010000086.1 GCF_023511815.1 Alicyclobacillus sp. | reverse complement strand
CCATCGCGTTTTTGCACCTGCGTTCGCTTCACCGCCGGCAACTGAAGAAGGAGATGTGGGTCTGCGGGGCGCTGTTTGTGGTGGCGACGGCGGGCGTGTGCGCCCAGTTGACCTGGGCGCATCCGCACGGGCTCGCGGCGCCGCTGGAATGGGTGTTCGAGCCCCTCGGCAAGCGGCTGTTGGGCGGCGCGTGACCCCCCCCTTCCCGCCGGCCCCGTCGGTAAAAATCGCCCGCAGGCGAGTGCCTGCGGGCGATGCGCATGTTCACGATATGGGCCGCTTCCAAGACCCACCACTCGCGGCCGGGGAGGGCACGTTTCACCGGCCGAGCGCCACGCGGATGGCGTTGCGGACCGACTCCGCCGATTTGTCGAGCGCCGCCTTCTCCTCCGGCAACAGATCAATTTCGACAATCCGTTCGATGCCGTTGCCCCCGAGCACGCACGGGACGCCGAGGAACAGGTCGTTGTACCCGAACTCGCCCTCCAGATAGGCGATGGCCGGCAGCAACCGCCGCTTGTCCTTCAGGATGGCCTCCGCCATCTGCGTCAGGGACGCCGCCGGGGCGTAATACGCCGAACCATTGCCGAGCAGATTCACAATCTCTCCGCCACCTTTGCGGGTCCGCTCGACGATGGCGTCGATGCGCTCTTTCGGCAGCAGCTTCTCCAGCGGAATGCCGCCCACGTACGAGTAGCGCACCAGCGGCACCATGTCGTCCCCGTGCACGCCGAGCACAAACCCGGAGACATCCTCCACCGAGACGGACAACTCCTCTGCCACGAAGGTTCGGAAGCGCGCCGTGTCGAGCACGCCGGCCTGGCCGATGACGCGGTGCTTCGGGAACCCGGAGGCCCGGTGCGCGATGTAGGTCATCGCATCCACCGGATTGCTCAGCACGAGCAGGATGGCGTTGGGCGAGAACTTGACGACCTGCTCGGTCACCGAACGCACGATGCCGGCGTTGGTGGTGACCAAATCATCCCGGCTCATGCCCGGCTTCCGGGCGATCCCGGCGGTGATGATCACGAGATCGGAGTTGGCGGTGTCCTCATAGCTGGAGGTGCCGATGATGTGCACATCCGATCCCACCACCGGGGTGGCCTCCAGCATGTCGAGCGCCTTACCCTTGGTCGGGTCCTCCAACTGCGGGATGTCGAGCAGTACGACGTCGCCCAACTCTTTCAGGGCCAGCATGAATGCCGTGGTCGACCCGGTGAAACCAGCCCCGATGACCGAGATCTTCCTGCGCTTCAGCATCGTATCTCCCTCCATCGCATCACAGATTGGCGATGATGGCGTCCGCGAACTCCGAGGTTTTGACTTCCTTCGCGCCATCCATCAGACGGGCGAAGTCATACGTGACCACCTTGTCCGAGATGGTCTGCTCGAGCGCACGGGTGATGGCGTCCGCCGCCTCCTGCCAGCCCATGTATTCAAACATCATCACACCGGAGAGGATGACGGAGCCGGGATTGACCTTGTCGAGACCGGCGTATTTCGGCGCCGTGCCATGGGTCGCCTCGAACACCGCGTGCCCGGTGACATAGTTGATGTTCGCGCCGGGCGCGATGCCGATGCCGCCGACCTGAGCCGCCAGGGCGTCGGAGATGTAGTCGCCGTTGAGATTCATGGTGGCGATGACGTCGTACTCCGCCGGGCGGGTTAGCACCTGCTGCAGGAACGCGTCGGCGATGACGTCCTTGACAATCAGCTTGCCGGCCGCGACCGCCTCCTTCTGCGCGGCGTCCGCCGCCTCCTGGCCCCGCTCGGCCTTGATGCGGTCATACTGCGCCCAGGTGAACGTCCGGTCGGCGTATTCCCGTTCCGCCAGCGCGTACCCCCAGTTCTTGAAGGCGCCCTCGGTGTACTTCATGATGTTGCCCTTGTGCACCAAGGTGACGCTCTTGCGCTTGTGGCGCAACGCGTACTCGATGGCCGCGCGCACCAGCCGCTCCGTCCCCTCGCGGGACACCGGCTTGATCCCGATGCCGGAGGTCTCCGGGAAGCGGATCTTCTTGACGCCCATCTCCTTCTGCAGGAACTCGATGACCTTTTTCACTTCCGGTGTGCCCTCGGCCCACTCCACACCGGCGTAGATGTCCTCGGAGTTCTCGCGGAAGATGACCATGTCCACCAGTTCGGGGTGTTTGACAGGGGAGGGGACGCCTTGGAAGTAGCGGACGGGGCGTTGGCAGACGTACAGATCCAGTTCCTGCCGAAGTGCCACGTTGAGAGAGCGGATGCCGCCGCCCACCGGAGTCGTCAGCGGCCCCTTGATGCTGACGATGTACTCCGTCAAGGCCGTCAGCGTGTCTTCCGGCAACCACTCCTGGAACCGGTTGAACGCCTTCTCCCCGGCGTACACCTCGTACCAGGCGATCCTGCGTTTGCCGCCGTAGACCTTCTCGACCGCGGCGTCAAAGACGCGCTGCGACGCCCGCCAGATGTCCGGGCCGGTCCCGTCGCCCTCGATGAACGGGATGATGGGATGATCCGGTACCTGCAACTTGCCATCGACGAGCCGAATCGGTTCCCCCTGCGCCGGAGGGTTGTACTGTTTGAATTGCGGCATGCCATTGCCTCCCTCACGTGGTGAGTATCGGGTAGAGACGGGGTCCGTCGGGTGTGGAAAAGCTGGATAAAGCCCGACCAAAATCATACCACACTTGCCCAATGCAACAAAGATGCAAAGGCTTACATCTCCAGATCACGGAATGTTCATGAAATGTTCTCAAATGACGGGAGGGCCTTCCGGCCCCCCCTTCCCGGTCAAAGAAGAAATCCGAACTTCTCCTTCACCGCCCGCAGCGTCCGGTCGGCCCGCTGGGCGGCCACCTCCGCCCCCCGGCGCAGGATGTCCGTGAGCTCCGAAGAGTCCAGGAGTTCCCGGTACCGCCGCTGGATGGGCTCAAGCGCCGCGACCACCACCTCCGCCAGGTCGCGCTTGAAGTCGCCGTAGCCCCTGCCTTCATACAGGGCCTCCACCTCGGCGACCGTCTTGTCCGCACACAGCGCGTAGATGGTGATGAGATTGCTGACCGCCGGTTTGGCCTCGGGATCGAACCGCACCTCGCGGCCGGAGTCCGTCACCGCGCGCATGATCTTTTTACGGATGACATCCGGTTCGTCGAGCATCGCGATGTACGCGTTCGGGCTGGCGTCGCTTTTGCTCATCTTCTTCGAGGGATCCTCCAGGCTCATGATGCGCCCGCCGATCTTCGGAATGTACGGCTCCGGAATGGTGAAGGTCTCGCCGTACCGGCTGTTGAACCGCTCCGCGACATCCCGCGTCAGCTCCAGGTGCTGTTTCTGATCCTCGCCGACCGGGACCAGGTCCGCCTGGTACAGGAGGATGTCGGCCGCCATCAGGGCCGGGTAGGTGAACAATCCGGCGGTGACAATCTCGTGGCGCGCGGCCTTGTCCTTGAACTGGGTCATCCGAGACAGCTCGCCGTAGTAGGCGACGCACTGCAGCAACCATCCCAGTTCCGCATGTGCGGGCACGTGCGACTGGACGAACAGGGTGGATTTCTCCGGATCAATCCCGCAGGCCAGATACAGCGCGGCCAGACTGAGCGTGTTGCGGCGCAGATCCTCCGGGTCCTGCGGCACGGTCACCGCATGCAGGTCGACGATGCAGAACAGGCAGTCGGCCTCCTCCTGCAGGCGCACGAAATTCTTCATCGCCCCCAGGTAGTTGCCGATGGTCATCGTGCCGCTGGGCTGAATGCCCGACAACACGCGCGGCCGGGTCTTCGTCATGGCGTGAACCCCTCCTCGTGGATGACGGATGGAGATGGAAATTGGACAGGCGGGCGGGTGCCGCGATCCGGGCGGGAACGGGCCATAACAAAAACGCCCATCCCCTCTGGGACGGACGTATGCCGCGGTACCACCCAGGTTCGCGCTGTGCCAGCCGGCGCGACCGGTCCCTCTCTCGGCCGGTCCGGCGCCCGCTTCAGCGCGCCCTCATCTGCCCGGCCCCTCGGGCCGGTTCCAGGACCCGTTAACGGAGGTCACCCGAGACCGCCTACGGCTCCGCGGGCCGTTCGGCGGACTGGCTCCGAGGCCCACTCCGCGCATCGCGCATACCGGGCTTCCACCCGCCCCGGCTCGCTGGAAAGGCAGTTTGCGCGTACTCTCCTCTTCCTCGCCGATCCCCGTTGCACGCGCCTTCGGCCGCCCGGCCCTCCGCGGTCACGGACCGCCTCCGGCGCGTGTTACATCGTTCCCATTATAGGCGGCATTCCGCCCGAGGGCAAGCCGCATCCCTCGGCGTCGCCGGTCGAAGCCGATCCGCTGGCGACGCCGGACTTGACGCCCTCCTCCAACGCCCCGATCAGCCACCGGACCCAGGCCTTTTGCCTCGCCTCCGCCCGGGCCCGCATCGCCTCGTAGATGCGGCGGTCGGGCAACTCGGCGAACAGCTCGTGGCTGGGAGCGCCGAGCGCGTCATCCGTGTTCACCTCGAGGAGCCAGAGGTGGCCGGCGCGATCGACCCCGAGGTCCAACCCCACCTCCTCGAACAGACGGTAGGCGTCGAGGGCCTGCGCGACGGATCGGGCGATCCGCGGCAATTTCCGCATCACCTCGCGCGTGGGCTGCGGGCCCAGGAGCGGATGCAACACCGCCTCCACCGGCTCGACGGTGCCGCCCGTCACCGCCACGTTCGAGACAAAGGCCCCCGCCCCGCCGATGCGCGCCAGCGCGCCCGCGTACACCCACCGGTCCTCCGCGTCCCGCTGCGCGTGGGCGCGGATGTCAAACGGCCGATCCCGATACCGCAACAGAGGAGCCGCCTGCTGCACCACCGCGGGGTGGCCGTCGAAGGCCGTGAGCACCGCGTCGACGGCCGCTCGCTCCGACGCCAACGGGCGGGGGGCCTCCCCCATCCGGCGCCAGAGCCAAGCCGGACCCCGCCGTTCCATCACGCCGATTCCATGTCCGCCCCAGCCGTCGACGGGCTTCACGTACACACGCCGGTACCGGTGCAGCATGCGCACCAGCGACGCCCGCGACAGGCGTTCCGTGTACGGCAGCCGAAAGGGGCCCAACCGCCGCCCGCGCAGGGCGCGGTACATCTCCCACTTGTTCAGATACCCCCGTTGTGGATCCAGCTGTGCCGTCCGCATGCGACCCCCTCCCTGGGGATCAGCATACACGCGCACCCGGTTCACCGCGCCGGGCAGACGCCCGGCGGGCCCCCCGGCATCCCTGGCACCGGGTGGACTACCGGCGCCGTTTCCAGGCTGCGGCCAGCGCCTCGTAGAACGCTCGCCAGGCGGGCGACACCCCCTCCGGCACGGGCACCGGGGCCGGCGCATCGGCCGCCCGGCTCCGCCGCCCCCGCGTCCTTTGCTTCGGCTCGTCTCCCGCCGCGTGGTTCGTTTGCTCCTGTGAAGCGAACGCCGCTTTTCGCCGTCCCCGCCGCGCCTCCGCCATGCGCATCCCTCCTCGTCCAACCGTAGCCCCCGGGCTACTCCGACACCCAGCTTCTGCGCAGGGCGAACAAATCCCGCAGCTCCTCGGTCGACAGCTCCGTGATCCACTGCTCGCCCGTCCCCATGATCCGTTCGCCCAGAGCGATTTTGCGCTCGATGAGTTGATCGATCCGCTCCTCCAGCGTCCCCAGCGTGATGAATTTGTGCACCTGCACATGCCGGTGCTGGCCGATGCGGTACGCGCGGTCCGTCGCCTGGTTCTCCACCGCCGGATTCCACCAGCGGTCGAAGTGGAACACGTGGGAGGCGGCCGTCAGGTTCAGACCCACGCCCCCGGCCCTGAGCGACAGCAGAAACACGCCGGCCGGCCCGTCCGGGTCCTGGAACGTCCGGACCATCTGATCCCGCTCCTTCTGACCCACGCCGCCGTGCAGGAACAGCACCGGCTCGGACAGCGCCTCCTCCAGCGCCGCCCGCAGCAGCTCACCCGTCTCCACAAACTGCGTGAACACCAGGCACCGCTCCCCCTCGGCGCGGACCTCCTCCACCATCTCCACCAGGCGCTCCAGCTTTTCCGAGCGCCCGCGCAGGCGCCGCCCCCGCGCCCCGCGGCCGGACCTGGAAGCCGACAACCCTACCGGATCGGCGTCCGCCTTGAGAAACGCCAATGGGTGATTGCATACCTGTTTGAGCTTCGTCAGCGTCGCCAAAACCAGCCCGCGCCGCTCCATTCCGTCCAGCGCCGCGAGCCGGGCGAGCATGTCCTGCAGCACGCCCTCGTACAGGGCCGCCTGCTCCTTGGTCAGCGGCACGTACACCTTCGATTCCGTCTTCTCGGGCAGATCGGACGCCACCTGCGGGTCGGTCTTCATCCGGCGCAGAAGAAACGGCCGCACCATCTGGTGAAGGGCGCGGGTGGCCGCGGGATCGGCCCCCTTCTCAATCGGGGTCGCGAACCGCTGTTGGAACGTCCGCTCGCTGCCGAGGTAGCCCGGGTTGAGAAACGAAAACAGCGACCACAGTTCCGTCAGCCGGTTCTCGACGGGGGTGCCCGTCAGGGCAATCCGGTGGCGCGCCGGCAACCGCCGGACCGCCTGCGCCTGTTTGGTGTGCGCGTTCTTGATGTTCTGCGCCTCATCGAGGCACACCGTATCCCACACGACGCGGGTCAGCCACTCCTGGTCCAGATGCGCCAGGGTATAGGAGGTGATGACGACGTCGGCCTCCTGGCAGACCTCGGCCAAGCGGTCCTTCTCCCGCCCGGCCCCGTAGTGCACGTGCACGCGCAGGCCCGGGGCGAATCGCTCCAGTTCCTTCTCCCAGTTGCCGACCACCGACGTCGGGCAGACAATCAGAGCCGGCCCCTGCGCCAATCCCTGTTCCCGCAGGTGAAGCTGGTACGCGATGAACTGCACCGTCTTGCCGAGGCCCATGTCGTCCGCCAGGCACGCCCCGAGCCCAAACCGCCGCAGGAAGGCGAACCAGGAGAAACCCGTGCGCTGGTACGGCCGCAGTTGGCCGCGAAATCCGCGCGGAGCATCGAGCACCGGCATCTTCGACACGTCGCGCAGGCCCGCGACCAGGGCCCGCAGGGGTTCGTTGAGCGCCACCTCGAACGCCTCGTCGTCCTGCGGCTCGCCCGGCGGCCGGGCGGCGTTCGGTTCCCGCTCGCCGTCGGCGGACCGTTCATCGACGCCATCCATCGACTCGGCGGCCCGGGTCCGGGTCCCGGCCGCCTCGGCGCCATCCGCCGCCTCGTCCGCGTCGAGGCCCAGCAGCGCCCGTTCCAGGACGTCCGCCAACGTCATCGACTCGCCGCGGCGCTTCATCGTCGCGAGAAGGCGGTTGGCCCAGGCGGGATCAATCACCCGCCACTGCCCGCGGAACCAGATCAACCGCCGTTTCTCCAGCACCATCCGCTCGAAGGTCTGCGGGTCCACCTCCGCGCCGCCGAGAGCGACCCGCCAGTCGAACTGGACCGTCTGGTCCATGCCGAACATCCCGTGCGATCCGCTGGACGCCTGCACCCTCGCCCGCAGCCGCGGCCGCTGCGCCATCGCCCGCTCCCACCAGGCCGGCACCATCACGGCGCAGCCCGCGGCGCGAAGCGCCGGAACGGCCTCCGTCAGGAAGCGCCAGGCCTCGTCGTCGGTGAGGGCGCGCCCCGTGAAGACGGGTGCCTGCGCCATGACCTGCACAGGGCCCCGCGGCGCACCATCCGCCCTTGCCCCCGCCGCGAGCTCGACCTCCCCCGAGACGTCGTTTTGCACGGCGGCGGCCACCTCCGCGCCTCCCTCATCCCGCGAGCCGCCACCGTCCGGCGCGGCCGAACCCGCCGAACCCGCCGAACCCGCCGAACCCTCGGCGGCTGTCCCAGCTGTCCCTTCGGCCAGCCACGGCACCGCCTCCAACCAGCGCGCGATGGACCGGCCCAGCCGGTCCGCGTGATCCGCCCACTCGAGCGGCGCGGGCAGAAGCCCTTCCGGCATCCGGTCCTCCGCTTCCACGCCGGGCGCGTCCCCGTCGGACGCACCTCCCATCGCATCGGGCTCGGTGCCGCCAGCGTACGGCCACAGGGTGTACACCCTGTCCGGCTGGACTTTGTCGCGCAGGATCACCTCGATGCGCCAGGGGCTTGAAGCGAGCCCCTCGTCCGAAGCGGGTGGCGCATCCGGCCCCGGATCCGCTTCGGCGGCCGGGGTGGCGGCCTGTGGGCGCACGACGGGTTCCACCAAGCGCAGTCCGGGCGTGAACGGGCACGGGTCCGGGCGCCAACCGATGGCCTCATGCCACTGCCGCTCGTCAATCCATCCGCCGCGCCCCGGCTCGTCCTGCTCCAAAACCGGGTGCGCCGCCAGCACCCCGCGCCAGGCATCCGCCAGCGCCGCGTCGGACGAGATCAGCTCCCACACCGCCTCCTCGGCCCACTCGCGCACCCACGCCGGGAACCCGGCCAGCGCGTCCGTCCCGTCCGCCGCCAGCAGGCGCCAGGCCGGCCGGCCCGCACTCGCCCCCACGAGCGCCGGGGCCAACCGGTTGGCTTCCAGCGCCTCGGCAATCCGCCCGGCGCCATCCCGCCACAGGTCCGCGTCCTGTGGCCAGGTCCAGGCCACCAGTCCGTTCGGCCGGGCGTCCGCCAAAAACGTCACCGCCTGCACGGGGGTGAGGAGGATGCCACGGGTGCCGCGGTCGTCCGCGAGATCGACATCCGTGCCGTAAAACGTGTCGGCGTGACGCGAGAGGACCATCATCGCGAAGGTGCGCCATTGGGCGTCCTCGCGCCAGGGGGCCCCCGGCGAATGGACGAGCACCCCGCGGCCCGGCAGCCACCGAAACGCCAGGTTCGCCGCCGTGAACATCACTCCAACACCCCCTTGTACCGCATTTCCTCGTGGAGCGCGCGCAACCGGTGATGCCGATGGACGAACCGCGTCAGCCACGCCTCCCAGCGGTCGGGGCGCTTCACCTTCTGATACAGCTTTTGCAGGCGGACCATGATTCGTACCGCCTCACGGTACGCGTCGCGGTGGCGCTGATCCACCAATCTTTGAATCATGTGGTGGTACACCGGGATGATGGTCATCGGCGCGCGGCGGCCGACGTCCGCCTCGCCTCGTTCCAGGCTCGGGTACAGCTCGTCCGCGAGCTTCCAGACGACGAGATCCGCCCATTCCTCGAACCGCTCCCGTTCGAGCAAATACCGTCGATACGCCCGCGCATTCCGCACCAGATCCGAGCGCAGGCGGTGCTCATACGCCTCCCGGATCCCCTCGTCGGCGTCCGCGGCGACGCGCCACAGCGGTGCGACGCAGGCCTCCCGCTCCCAGGGATTCCTGACGGCGTCCTCGGCCCACAGGAGCCATTTCAAGAGCGCCTCCCACCGCTGGCCGCGAAGCATCGCGTACATCGGGTTGACCAACAGGGCGGCTTCGGTCACGGGCCGGCCTTCCACCTCGCGCAGCGCATCCTCCGGCTTCCCATCCCCCACCAGCAGGTGGGCGATCATGAAGTTCAGGGGTCCGACGCGGTCCTCGGGGCAAAAACGCCGCAGCGCCATCAGGTGCTCGATCTCCCGCTTGCGCAAGGCCTCATGCCCGAGGAAGAGGTCATCCCAGACCGTCTGCGCCACCATCACCGTGTCGGCGCAGAGCAGGTGGGGTTGGAGGCAGCGGGATCGGACAAAATCCGTCCACACTTCGGGCGCGTCGAGGGGTTCTTGCCACCGCTCGCGCTGCCCCGGAAACCACTGCAGGAACTCGTTGACCGCCCGGCGCAAAAACCGTTCCCCTTCACTCAACAGGTACGCGTTGCCCGAAAGCTCGTCGTGAGTCCAGGCGATGTTCTCCGTGTACGCGTGGATGACGCACAGGTGAATGGCCAGCTGGGACAGGGCGGTGTCTCCCGGTTGCCGCTCGAGATCATGCAGGGCCTTGTCTCGAACCGACCACATCTCCATGGCCCAGGCGTGCGGATGCGCCCGGCGGCGAACACGTTGGAGCCGGCGCACCACCTGCTTCGCGGTGGCGGCCACAGGCTCGGGAAGTGCGCCGAGCGCAACGTCCGGCACCTCGCGGGACTTCGCGCGCGGACGGGTGGGCTTGTCCACGGCCTTCTCCGCCTCCTGTCCACCGCCGACAGGGTCCGATCTGGTATGTCCATCCGCCTTCGGTCCACCGCCGACAGGCTCCGGTCTGGTGCGCCCGTCCGCCGCGGGCACCAGCACGGAGGGGATCTCCGCGTCATCCGGCAGGCCCTCCAGACCGCTGCCCATCCCGATCACGAAATCGTTCGGCCTTCCCCCCACCGCGGCCATCACGGCGAGATACGCGGCGACCGCGTGTTCGCACGGTCCCTCCGGTGCGAGGCAGGTGCAGAACGACCGAAGCCCGGTGGCCCCCATGTCCAGCTGAACGCGGTAGATGCGCTCGGCGGACACGGTCGCCAGGATGCTTTGGCCTTCGATCACCACACCGTGCACATGGTGTTCGAGCCAGTGACGATGGCCTCGGATTTTGTCCTGCCTTGTGGTCATTCGCATGATCGCCCGCCCCACACGGAGCAGATCCACCATTTTCATCGCCGCACGCATTCGCTGGTCCAGCCCCCGTCGACAAACATACAGCGCACCGCCCCGCGCTGCGCGTGACGCATCACAGGTTCTCCGTGCGCTTTCATCGCCCTCCATTGTAACGGAAATGCGGATGGAAAGGGGAACTTGGGGAACTTTGTAAGATTGGCGATGCCGTGCGGGGAGGTCCCGGGATGCGCCGGGAGCCCCAGCCGGGCGCGCGGCGGGGGCTCCCGGAGTGGTCTTTCCTGCACCTGTGCAGGTGTGGCGGCCACGAGACGCAAGGCTCACCGCTTGATGTACTGCGACAGGTTCAGCAGATCGGCGATGATGACCAAGAGCGCCGCCAGGTAATACCAGATGAGGATGAGGAAGTGCGTCGGATCCAGCGTGGTCAACCCGGCCAGGATGAGCAGCGGGAGAATGTGATGCAGCAACGGGTGCGTGGCGGCACTCGCCATGTCCTGCCAGCTGCCCCTGCCCGTCAGGCCCTTGATGACCTGGACCACCAGGTTCAACCCCGTGAGGATGAGGACAATCCACAGGGCGACCAGCATCCCGAGATGATGCGAGATGAGGGCCAACATGCGGCACGCCTCCTTTGCAGAGAAGTGGAAGATGAATTCACTTCCACGCTATGCAAGGGCCACGGACATGCCGCGACGGATGCCCATCCCCAGCCAGAATGGGCACCCAACGGCCGCTGTGCGGAATGGTTCGCGTGGCGGCGGCCCCGGCCA
>NZ_JAIMAV010000085.1 GCF_023511815.1 Alicyclobacillus sp. | reverse complement strand
CTGCGCAGCATCCAGGTGGTGTTGTGGCACGGCGCGTCCGCGCGCGGGTGGGAGGAGGACGACTACGTCGACGCGCTGGAGGCGTCGCTGGAGCTGGAGGAACCGCGGGAGGCGGCCATCGCCGCCTTGTTCGCCGAACGCAGGGCGGTGGGCGGGCTGGATGTTCGCGGGTCGGCGGCGCCGGTGGAAGCGAGCGCCGGCGCGAGGCCCGCGGCGGACGAGGCGGACGACTCGGCGACGGAGGGTGCGGACGTTCCGGTGGTGTTCGATCCGTCGGAGCGCACGCAGACGGTGCTGGCCGCGGCGTCCGGCGCGCGGGAAGGCGGCGTGTCCGCCGCGGCACACGGCGGCGTATCCCCCGCCGGCCAGAATGGCGTGTCCGCCGCGGCACACGACGGCGTGTCCCAAGACCCCGAACCGGCGGGGGGCATGGCCAGCCGTGCGGCCGAAGCCCTCACCCGGCAGGCGGAACCCCCATTTGCGCAGGCGGGGGAGGGGGAGAAAGCGGAGCGGGACGAGGATCGCCGGGATCGAGGGCGCCGCCCGCGCCCCGGTCGGCGGCGGAGACGACGGGGGAGGACGGCCGGAGGCGGGGCCGAGGGGGCACCGGCCGATGCGCCCGCCGCCGGATCGAACGGGACGGCGGCGCGGGCACCCGGCGCCGGTCCTGTGGACGTCCGCCCCGGTGCGGGCCCCGGGCAACCGCCCGGCCTGTGGCGCCGGCCGGATTCGCCGGGACGCTAGGGGGCCCCGAGAAACAGGGTGACAAAGACGATGAAAAGGATCAGAAGCACGAACAGATCCAGCGCGCTCGGCCACAGGATGGCGCGCAGGAACAAAAGGAAGATGGCGATGGCCAACAGCAGTTTGACGAACCGCGCCAGCGCGTAGAAAAAGCCCACCGCGACCGCCTCCCATCCCCACGGTGTCGTTTCATGTATATGCGTGGACCTATCCGGTGACAACCTGCCGTGAACTTGGTAAGATGGACAGAGGCGGCAAAACGGTGTCCGACGTGGACGGATGGAGGTCGCGATGAACGAATCAACGACGCCCGGGGTGTGGCGGGGCTGGTACTGGCGCCTGATGGCCTGGACGATTGTGGCGGTCGTCATCCTCCAGGTGGCGGCCTACTACCTGGTTCCGAACCACTACCCCATCTCGCAGAGCATGCTGTTGGCGATGCTGGTCGTCTCCTACATTGTGATCCCGCGCGCGCAGGAGCGCCGGCTGGCCAACGCCCTGGTCGCCATCGCCATCACGTTTGTCATCAATTTGATCCTCGAGGCCGTCGTGGAACGCGGTTGGCAGACGGCGGCGGCCACGCATCAGTTGGGACCGTATGTGGAACTGAACGTCCTGTACCTGGTGTTCAGCTTCGCGATGGCGTACATCTACCTGCGCCTGACACAGTGGTCCGACCGCAAGCGCGCCGAACTGGAGGCCAAACGGCGCGCGGAGCGCGCCAAGGATGAACCGGTGCGCCGGCGCGTGCACAGCAAAAAGAAAAAGAAGAAGCGCCGCTAGGCCCTCGACCTTGACAGGGATTCCAGTCCCGGGATAGACTAACGGATAATGCAGCCAACGGCCGCGCGGCGGTGCCGCGCGACGCGGATACAGGCGATGACAGAGAAGGAGTAGGGCGAAGGGGGCTGTCAGAGGCGGGTGACCGCCTCCCAGAGAGGGTGGCCGGCGGCTGGAAGCCACCCCGGTCCCGCGCCTGAACGTCGTCTCCGAGCCGTCCTCCGACCGGGTCATCCCGTTATCGATGACAGAGGGCCTTGCGCGTGCGCGCAAGGAATTCAGGTGGTACCGCGGAATCGACCTTCCGTCCTGATGGACGGAGGGTTTTTCTTTTTGGGCCGGTTGGCGCGCGGCCCCGGCGGGGCCGCGGGAGATGCAGCTAGAGGAGGACCAGCGATGGCACAGACCGCACCAGTCACCAGCCTGCCGCCGGTGTATGACCCGAAGGCGGTGGAGCAGAAGATCTACCAGTTCTGGGAGCGAGGCGGGTATTTCCAGGCGGGGAAGGACACCGCAAAGCCGTCCTTCTCCATCGTGATGCCACCGCCGAACGTGACGGGGTCTCTGCATCTGGGGCACGCCTGGAACAACACCCTGCAGGACATCATCATCCGCCACAAGCGGATGGCGGGGTACGACGCCCTGTACCTGCCCGGCACGGACCACGCCGGCATCGCGACGCAGGCTCGCGTCGAGCGCATGCTGCGCGAGGAGGTGGGCACCACCCGGCACGAGCTCGGCCGCGAGCGATTCGTGGAGCGCGTGTGGGAATGGAAGCACACATACGGCAACCTGATCACGAGCCAGGTGCGCGCCCTCGGCGTCTCGTGCGACTGGTCGCGGGAGCGGTTCACGATGGACGAGGGCCTCTCGCGGGCGGTCCGGACGGTGTTCGTCCGGCTGTACGAGAAGGGACTCATCTACCGGGGCAACCGCATCATCAACTGGTGCCCGCGCTGCGCCACCGCGCTGTCGGACATCGAGGTCGAGCACAGCGATGTCGAGGGGACCCTGTACCATGTGCGGTATCCGCGCGTCGACGGCCACGGCGATGTGGTGGTCGCGACCACGCGGCCGGAGACGATGTTCGCCGATGTCGCCGTCGCGGTGCACCCGGACGACGACCGCTACCGCGATCTCGTCGGCAGGACGGTGCGCCTGCCCCTGACCGGGCGGGAGATCCCCGTCATCGCCGATGCGTACGTGGATCCGGAGTTCGGCACCGGCTGCGTCAAGATCACGCCGGCGCACGACCCGAACGATTTCGAGGTGGGGTTGCGCCACAACCTGGAGATGCCGCGGTGCATCGGACCGGACGGGGTGTTGACGGAGCTGGCCGGCCCGTACGCGGGGCTCACGCGCGAAGAGGCGCGCCGGCGCGTGGCCGCCGATCTGGAGGCGCAGGGCTTCGTCGTCAAGGCGGAGCGCATCACGCACGCCGTGGGCCACTGCAGCCGGTGCGACACGGTGGTCGAGCCGTACCTGTCGGATCAGTGGTTCGTCCGCATGGAGCCGCTGGCGCAGGCCGCCATCCGCGGCGTGGAACAGGGACAGCTGCGGTTCGTTCCGGAGCGGTTTGAGAAGGTGTTCGTCCACTGGTTGGAGAACGTCCGCGATTGGTGCATCTCGAGGCAGCTGTGGTGGGGGCATCGTATTCCGGCCTGGTACTGCGACCGGTGCGGCGAGATCACCGTGTCCCTCGAGGATGTGACGGCGTGCGGCCACTGCGGCTCGCCGGACGTGCGTCAGGACGAGGACGTGCTGGACACCTGGTTCTCATCCGCCCTGTGGCCGTTCTCCACCATGGGATGGCCCGAGGACACCGCGGACCTGGCCCGGTACTACCCGACGAACGCCCTGGTGACCGCGTACGACATCCTGTTCTTCTGGGTCGCGCGGATGGTGTTCACCGGGCTGGAGTTCACCGGCCAGATGCCGTTTTCCACGGTCGTCGTCCACGGACTGATCCGGGCGTCCGACGGACGAAAGATGTCAAAGAGCCTCGGCAACGGGGTCGATCCGCTGGAGGTCATCGACCGCTACGGCGCGGACGCCCTGCGCTTCACGCTGACGACGGGGACCTCGCCCGGAAACGACCAACGGTTCTACTGGGAGAAGGTCGAGGCGTCGCGCAACTTCATCAACAAGATTTGGAACGCGTCTCGGTTCGTGCTGATGAACCTGCCCGATGGCGCGGACATCCCGCCGATTCGGCGGGAGACGTTGACCCTTCCGGACCGTTGGATCCTGCATCGCTTGCAGGAGACCATCCGGGTGGTCGGCGCGTGCATCGACCGGTACGATTTCGGGGAGGCCGGCCGGGCGCTGTACGACTTCGCGTGGGATGACTTCTGCGATTGGTACATCGAGTTCGCGAAGCTCTCGCTGTACGGTGAGGACGAGGTGCGAAAGGGCCAGACGCGGGCGGTGTTGGTGCACGTGCTCGACCAGCTGCTCCGGTTGCTGCATCCGTTCGTGCCGTTCGTGACTGAGGAGATCTGGCAGTCCCTGCCGGTGCCGGGAGAAGCCTTGATTGCGGCGGCGTGGCCCACACCCGACCCCGCCCTTTTGGACGAGGCGGCGGCGCGCCGCACGCAGCAGCTGATGGATGCCGTTCGCGCGGTGCGAAACGTGCGCGCCGAGCTGAATGTGCCGCCCAGCCGTCCGGTGGCTCTCGTGATCCGGCCCGCGGACGCCGAGGCCGCATCGCTGTTCGAATCGGTGCAGGACATCCTGCGCAAGTTCGGGAATCTGTCCGAGCTGACCATCGACCCCGCGGCCGTCGCGCCGGCCCAGGCGATGACCGCGGTGGTCACCGGCGCCGAGCTGTACCTGCCCCTGGCGGGTTTGGTCGACATCGCGCAGGAGGTGGAGCGCCTGAACAGGGAACGGCAGCGCCTGGTGGCGGAGGTGGAGCGCGCGCAGAAAAAACTGGCCAATCCGCAGTTCGTCTCCCGCGCACCCGCCGACGTGGTGGACGGAGAGCGGGCCAAGTTGGCGGATTACGAGGCGAAATTGCAGGCGGTGGAGGCTCGCATCCGGCAGTTCCAGGGTTCGGCGGACGGGCGGATGTGACCGAAGCTCCGGGAGGCGAATAGATTATGGCGGTGAGCGCACCGCGCGGCGCCGAGTGGTTGCGGCGGTTGTCGCGGTTCGGGATGAAACCAGGCCTGGAGCGGACCCGCCGGGTGCTCGCCGCGCTCGGCGACCCGCATCGGTCGCTTCGGTTCCTGCACGTGGCGGGGACCAACGGAAAAGGGTCCGTGTGCGCCATCCTCTCCGCGCTGTTGACGCCAGGACTTCGGACGGCCGTCTACACCTCGCCGTCGTTCGACGGGTATCGCGGCCGCTTCGTCGTGGGCGGGGCGTCCATCGCGGACGAGGATTTCGACCGCCTGGCCGAGATCACCCGGCGGGCGGCCGAAGCGGCCGTTCCGGAGGATCCGCTGACCGAGTTCGAGGCGCTCACGGTGATGGCGATCCTGTATTTTTCCGAGCAGAAGGCGGAGGCGGTCGTCTGGGAGACCGGCCTCGGCGGCCGGCTGGACACGACGAACGTGGTGATGCCGGTGGTGACCGGCATCACCAACGTGGGATTCGATCACATGGAGGTCCTCGGCGACACCCTGCGGAAGATCGCCCGGGAGAAGGCGGGGATCCTCAAACCGGGCGTGCCGGCCGTGACCGCGGCCGAGGGGGAGGCGCTGGATGTCATCCGGAGGCGGGCGAAGGAGGTCGGGGCGCCGCTGACCGAGGTCGGCCGAGGGGTCCTCGCCACGGTTTGGCGGCGGGACCCGTACGTGCAGTGGCTGGATTACCGCGGCCTGGACGAGGATATCGGGCAGCTGCCCCTGCCCCTGTTCGGCGCCCATCAGGTGGCGAACGCGGCGGTCGCCCTGGGGATGTACGAGTGGGCGTGCCGCCTGGGGGTGTGCCCGCGGCTGACGCCGGCACAGGTGCGGCAAGCGCTCGAGCGGGTCACCTGGCCCGGCCGGTTTGAGGTGATCCGCGGGCCGGTCCCCGTGGTGCTCGACGGGGCGCACAACCCCGAGGGCGCCCGGGCGCTCGCGGACGCGCTGCGGACCTTCGGGAAGCTTCACGGCGCATGGGATGCGGGGCCCGCCTGGACGATGGTCGTCGGGGTGCTCGCCGACAAGCCCGTCGACGCCATGTTGGACGCCCTCCTGCCGTTGGCGCAAAGGGTGGTGGTCACCGCGCCCCATTCGCCGCGGGCCCTGGCCGCGGGCGACCTGGCGGAGGCGGTGCGCCGCCGGCGTCCGGGCCTCATCGTGGAGAGCCGCCCGACCGTTGCGGAGGCGCTTGGCGCCGCGTTGGCGTCGAGGGCCCCGGTGTGCGTGTGGGGATCGCTGTATACTGTGCACGAGGCGAGGCAGGCTATGCAACAAGTGGAAGATCTACGGATGTGAGGACGGTGAGGTGCGTGAATCGCTCCGAGCATGTGCATTTCATCGGGATCGGCGGCTACGGGATGAGCGCCATCGCGCGCGTGATGCTGGACATGGGCTACGAGGTCTCCGGTTCCGACGTCTCCTCTCAGGAATTGACGCAGCGCCTGCGGGATCTCGGCGCCCGCGTCTATCGCGGCCACGCCGCGCATCAGGTGGCGGGGGCGGATCTGGTCGTGTACAGCACGGCGCTGCCGCAGGACAACGTCGAACTGGTGGAGGCAAGGCGGCTGAACATCCCGGTCGTCCACCGCTCGCAGATGCTGGCGCGCCTGATGGAGGACCGCATCGGGGTGGCGGTGACCGGTGCCCACGGCAAGACGACGACGACCTCGATGATCGCGTACATGATGGAACAGTGCGGGCTCGATCCGACCTTCGTGATCGGCGGGGTGGTCAGCAACATCGGCGATAACGCGAAGGCCGGCCGAGGGCAGTACGTGGTCGCGGAGGCCGACGAGAGCGATGGGTCGTTTCTGCACTACCGTCCCAAGATCGCCGTGGTGACGAACATCGAGCCGGATCACCTGGAGCACTACGGCGGGGATTTCGCGAACCTCAAGCGCGCCTACGCGCAATTCGTCCGGCAGATCCCCGAGGAAGGGCTTTTGGTGATGTCGGCGCAGGACGAGCACCTGCGGGCCATCCGGAGCGAGGCGCGCTGCCGCGTGGTGACCTACGCTATCGGGGAGGATGCGGACTACACCGCCCACGACGTGACGTTGGTGGACCGCGGCAGTCACTGCACGGTGTCGTTCCGCGGAGAGCGGCTCGGCACCCTGGTGCTCAGCCTGCCCGGCGCGCACAATGTGATGAACGCGCTGGCGGCCATCGCGGTCGGGCGGGAGGCGGGATTGGCCTTTTCGGACATCGCCCGGGCGCTCGCCGAGTTTCACGGCGCGAAGCGCCGATTCCAGGTGATTGCCGAGGCGGGCGGCGTGCTCGTGATCGATGATTACGCGCACCATCCGACCGAGATCAGCGCCACCATCGCCGCCGCCAAGTCGACGGGACGGCGCATCGTCGCGGTCTTTCAACCGCAGCGGTACACGCGCACCTATTTCCTGTTCGACGCCTTCGCCAAGGCGTTCGGCGGGGCGGACGAGGTGGTGATCACCGACATCTACTCGCCGGCGGGGGAGAAACGGATTGAGGGGGTGTCGGCGGAGAAGCTGGCGGAGCGCATTCGCCAGGACAGCAACCCGAACACCCGCTTTCTCGCGACGCAGGACGATGTGTACGAGTACCTGGCGCACACCGTCCGCCCGGGGGACCTGGTGTTGACCATGGGCGCGGGCGACATCTGGCAGGTGGCGTACCGGCTCGGCGCCGCGCTCGGCGGGATGCAGGAGACCGCCTACGCGTGAGCGTTAGCACTCCAAGCGAAGGGGAGGGAATCCGCCCTCTCCGGCCGGCGGACTGGTCGCCGGCTCCGATTGTCAGGCGCAAAAGGAATGAAGAAAGACGGCCGCCCGTTGGAGGGCGGCCGTCTTCGCGGTGTGGGGGGCGCGGGTTCGTCCGTCACGGACGGCGTCGGCGCCAGCTCTCGCGCGCCCGGGCGAACCAGTAGAACGCCAGCGCGACCAGCGCCGCGAACAGGGCCAGTTTGATGGCCAGATTCAAAAACGCCATGAGCACGACGAATGCGACGATGCCGACGACGATGGCCGCGGCGGTCCTCCTCCAGTCCATCGAACAGCCCTCCCGTTCCACGGCCCGCCACCGGGCCTGTCCAATCTCCTCCAGTATACCATCCGGGCCGCGGGCGGTCACGCAAGGATCGCCCGTTGCCGACAAAATTCGACCCAAGGCCCCCGGGGCGAGAGGATTTTCCGCCCCGCAAAGCGAATATTCGCCTCATCGCGAAGAAAAGAGATCGGACACCGTCCCGGGCCGCGCCGGGCGGGGAAGGGGTCGAGGGTGTGGCCGCGGGCGAGGCCTGGACGACATGGTGGCTGTGGTCGGGATTTTGCGTCGGAACGCTGTTCGGATCGTTCATTCATCTGGTCGGCTGGCGGGTGCCGCGCGGCGAATCCATCGTCCGGCCGCGCTCCCACTGCCCGTCCTGCGGACGGACGCTGTCCGCTTGGGAGCTGGTCCCCGTGTTGTCGTGGCTGGCGCTCGGGGGGCGCTGCCGCACCTGTCGCACGCCCATCCCGGTGCGCTATCCGTGCGTGGAGCTGGCCGCCGGGACGCTGTTCGCGCTGACGGCCACGCACGCCGCCAATCCGATCGCCGCCGTGGCGTGGGCGGTTTTCTGGCTGCTCCTGTTGGCGGTGGTGGTGACGGATCTGACGACGATGCGGGTGCCCGATGTCCTGTCGCTGCCCGGCGCGGGCGTGGTGCTGGTCCTGTCGGTCGTCTCCGGAGCGCAGCGACCGCTCGCCGCCGTCGCGGGGATGGCCGGATGCGCGCTCGTGCTGGTGCTTTTGCATCTGGTCTCGCGCGGGCAGATGGGGCTTGGCGACGCGAAACTCTACCTGTCCATCGGCGCGATGCTCGGGTTCTGGGGCGGTCTCGGATCGCTGGTGCTGGCGTCGGCCTTCGGGACGGTGATCGGTTACGGCATGCGTTGGGCGGGCTGGTTGAAGCCGAGACAACCCATTCCGTTCGTCCCGTTCATCGCGATGGGCGTCGTGACCGTCGTGTGGTTCGGGCACCCTCTGACCCGGTGGTACCTGCACGCCGTATTCGGGGGATCGTGAAGCGAGGTGACGAGGCGTGGCGAGAAGACGGCTCGGGGACCTGTTGGTGGACATGGGGCTGATCACCGAGGCGCAGCTGCAGGAGGCGCTGGCCGCGCAGCGGGAGAGCAAGGAGCGGTTGGGCGAAGTTCTGATCCGCAAAGGGTTCGTGACTGAGCAGCAGATGGTGGAAGCCCTGGAGTTTCAGCTCGGCATCTCGCATGTGGACCTGCATCGGTACGCGATTGACCCGGCAGCCGTGCAGCTGGTGCCGCAGGTGTTGGCGGAGCGCCATCTGGTTTTGCCCATCCGGCGGGACAAGCAGCGCCTGACGGTCGCGATGGCCGATCCGCTCGATTTTTACGCCATCGAGGACCTGCAGATGGCGACCGGGCTGCAGATTGAACCCGTGATCGCGTCGAAGGACGAGCTGCGCCAGTACATCGGACGGCACTACGCGATGCGCGCGTCGGTCTCGGAGCTCGAGGCCCGCATGCAGCCGGTGGAGGACGAGTTGGCGAACCAGGCGCGGGACGAGGACGCGCCGGCGGTGCGCCTGGTGAACCAGATCATCCAGCAGGGGCTGTCGATGCGCGCCAGCGACATCCACCTGGATCCGGCGCCCGACGGTCTGCATGTGCGGTTTCGGGTGGACGGGGTGCTCCGGACGGACCAGGTGCTGCCAAGAACGATGCAGTCGGTGGTGTTGGCGCGCCTGAAGATCCTGGCCAACCTCGACATCGCCGAGCGTCGCCTGCCGCAGGACGGGCGCACGAGTGTACAGCAGGGCGGACAGCGCGTCGACATCCGCGTGGCCACGCTGCCGACGGTACACGGGGAGCGTTGCGTGCTGCGCCTCTTGGATCCGCGCCAGGGCGTGCTCGACATCCCCGGGCTCGCGCTCTCGCCCGGCCACGAAGAGACGTTTCGGCGGTGGATCCAGGCGCCGCACGGGATGGTGCTGATCACCGGACCGACCGGAAGCGGGAAGACCTCGACTCTGTACGCGGCGCTCCGGGCGCTGGATGCCGAGCGGCGCAACATCGTCACCATCGAGGACCCGGTCGAGTACCAGCTGCCCGGCGTCAACCAGGTGCAGGTGCACCCCGCCGCCGGGCTGACGTTCGCGCGGGGGTTGCGCGCCATCCTACGGCACGATCCGGACGTGGTGATGGTCGGGGAGATCCGGGACCTGGAGACGGCGGAGATCGCGGTTCAGGCGGCGATGACCGGGCATCTAGTGTTCAGCACGCTGCATACGAACGATGCCGCCAGCGCGCTGACGCGCCTGGTGGACATGGGCGTCGAGCCGTTTTTGGTGGCCTCGTCCGTGATCGGCGTGGTCGCGCAACGGCTGGTGCGCCGCGTCTGCCCCGAGTGCCGGCAGTCGTACGCACCGTCGCCGGCGGAGGCCGCGTTCCTGGCGGAGCGGGGGCTTGCGGTGGATCGCCTGGTGCGCGGACAGGGATGCGCCGGATGCGGTCGGACGGGATACCGCGGCCGCATGGCGATCCACGAGGTGCTCCAGATGGACGACGCGTTGCGCGGGATGGTGGTCGCCAAACGGCCGGACAGCGAGCTGAGGCAGCACGCGGTGGCGCAGGGCATGGTCCGCATGGTGGACGACGGCGTGGCCAAGGCGCTGGCGGGTCACACCACGCTCGCCGAGGTGACGCGGGCGACGCTGCCGGTGTGAGCCGTGGGAGACGGTGACGGGAGGACACCCGGCCAAGGGGGTCCCGGAGTGGATGGGGAGGCGTTTGAGATGGACATCAGGGCGTTGTTGACGCTCGCGAAGGAGCGGGGCGCATCCGACCTGCACCTGTCGGTGGGGGCGCCGCCGGTGCTGCGGATTGACGGAGAGTTGGTGGCACAGGGCGATCCTCTGTCGCCGGAGGTCGCCGAGGCATTGGCGCGATCGCTGATGTCGGACGCGCAGTGGGAGGCGTTTTCGGCGGCCGGGGAGCTGGATTTCTCGTTCAGCCTGGCCGGTGTGTCGCGGTTTCGCGTCAACGTCTACCGCCAGCGCGGATGCGTCAGCGTCGCCGCGCGTCTGGTGCCGAGCCGGGTGCCGCGGCTGGACGAGCTGGGGTTGCCGGAGGTGATTCGCTCGTTCACCGAGCGATCCCACGGGCTGGTGCTCGTCACCGGACCGACCGGCAGCGGCAAGTCGACGACCCTGGCGGCGATGCTTGACCACATCAACCGCACGCAGCGCAAACACATCATCACGCTGGAGGACCCCATCGAGTACCTGCATCGGCATCACCAATCCATCATCGATCAGCGGGAGATCGGCCAGGATACGCGCGGATTTGCGCCGGCGCTGCGGGCGGCGCTGCGCCAGGACCCGGACGTGATCCTGGTGGGCGAGATGCGCGATCTGGAGACGATGCAGACCGCCATCACGGCGGCGGAGACGGGGCATCTGGTGCTGGCGACGCTGCACACCAGCGACGCGGTGCAGACGGTGGACCGGATGATAGATGTCTTTCCGGCCGCGCAGCAGGCGCAGGTGCGGCTGCAGATCGCGTCGGTCCTGCAGGGCGTGGTGACGCAGCGGCTGTACAAGCGGGCGGACGGGGCGGGCCGCATCGCGGCGGTGGAGATCCTGGTCAACACGCCGGCGGTGGCGAACCTGATCCGCACCGAGAAGACGCACCAGATCCGATCCGTGATGCAGACCGGCCGACAGGCGGGGATGCAGACGATGGACATGCATGTCCG
>NZ_JAIMAV010000084.1 GCF_023511815.1 Alicyclobacillus sp. | reverse complement strand
GGCGGGCTGAAGGAGAAGGTTCTGGCGGCGCACCGGGCGGGCATCCGGACGGTGTTGATGCCGGTGGACAACGAGAAGGATGTGCGGGACATCCCGGAGTCGGTTCGGAAGGAGATGCGGCTTGTCCCGGTGTCCCACATGGACGAGGTGTTGGCCGAGGCGTTGCGGGAGGAGCCGGCGCCCGGGGAGAGCCCGTTGGAACCGTGGGTGGCCGGCGTGCATGAGCTGGGCGATCCCGGTTACGCCCAGGAGGGAACCCACCAGTGAAGGTCAAACGCGCCGAGTTCGAGATCAGCGCCGTCCGGCCGGATCAGTGGCCGGGCGGCGGGCTGCCCGAGTTCGCGTTCGTCGGTCGCAGCAACGTCGGCAAGTCTTCGCTGCTCAACGCCCTCCTGCAGCGCAAATCTCTCGCGCGGGTGTCGGCGACGCCCGGCAAGACGCAGCAGATCAATTTCTATCGAATCAATGACGCGTTTCGCTTTGTGGACCTTCCGGGATACGGGTACGCGGCGGTCAGCAAATCGACGCGCAACCAGTTCATCCGGTTCATCGAGCGCTATCTGACCGCCGACCGTCCCCTGCTTCGGGTGATGCACCTGATTGACATCCGGCACGAACCCACCGAACAGGACGTGCAGATGCATCAGTGGTTGATTGATCTGGAGCTGCCGGTGTGCGTGGTGGCCACCAAGCGCGACAAGATCTCGCGTGGGGCCATTCAGCGGCACACGGCCCGCATCCGCACCGCACTCAGGACCTCTTGGCCGCTCATCGCCGTCTCCTCGGTCCAACGCGAGGGGACGGACGACGTGTGGACGCTGTTGGAGGACGACCTGGCGCGATGGCGCGAGGGGCCGCCTACGGAGCATCCGGATGGCGAGGTGGGCCCTCCGGGTCCGAAGGATCCGCCGGGCGCGGGTTGAGCCGCCGCGGTTTGGGATTCCGCGGTTTGGGGCTCCGCGGGTTGGTGTGCCGCCGGTTTGTACGCCGCGGGTTGGTGCGCCGCGGATTTGTACGCCGCGGAAGGCGCGCGGGCCCGGGCAGGCGGATGTTCTCGTCCGCCACCAGCATTCCCACGAGGATCAGCACGCATCCGGCGACGGATGCCATCGCCAGGGGGTCCCTTCGCACCAACCAGCCGATGAGCGCCGCGAACACCGGCTCCATGGAGAAGATGAGCGCCGTCTGGGCGGCATCCGTGTGCTGCTGCAGGGCTGTCTGGGCCCAGTACGCCAGCGCCGTGCCCGGGATGGCGCAGATGACGATGGCCTGCCACACCCCCGGCGTGGACAGGCCACCCCACCCCGGCCAGGGCTGAAATCCGGCGGCCAGGGTGGACGCGAGGGTCAAACCCCAGACCTCGATGGAGGACAGCGTGAGCGGATGGATCCCCCGCCCCCACCGCTCTGTCTCGACCACCTGCAGCGCCACGCACACGGCGCACAGGAGAACCAAGCCCGCTCCGGTGGTCCACCCGTCCCCCTGAAATCCGCACAGAAGCGCCAATCCGACGGTCGCGATGGCGACGGCGCACAGCGTCCGGACCTTGGGGCGGACGCCCAAGAGGGGCCAGGCCGCCAGCGGGACCAGAATGACGCTGACGCCGGTCAAGAAGCCGGCCGTGGCCGGCGTCGTCGTGGACAATCCGAGGGTCTGGAAGGCGTAGGTGCCGAACAGCAGCAACGACAGCCAGGCCCCGCGCCACCACGCGGAGGGCTTCGCCAGGTCGCGCCGCGCCGCCGGCGTGATCATCACGATGCAAACCAGCGCGGCGCTGGCCACGAAGAACCGGATGGCGAGAAACCAGAAGACCGGGATGTGGTCGATGCTGTCCTTGGTCAGTGTGAAGGTGGCGCCCCAGACCAGGGTGACCGCGAGCAAAATCAGGTTCGCCAGCCGGCGCGACGGCCGGCGGATCGTCATGGGCGAAAAATGGGTTGAGCTCGACATGCCGCCAGTGTACACACCGGCCGCGGCGGCGGTCAATGCCCCGCGCGTTCACGGTTTTGACAAACCCGTTGTGATATAATGGCTGTCGACAACGACGGACGGGCTCGAGCCTGACGCGAGGAGGTGAGGCGTGTGCACATCATCGCCGTGGGACTGAACCACCGCAGCGCACCGGTCGAGATCCGGGAGCGGGTGAGCGTCCCCGAGGACGCCCTCGAGGCGGTGCTCTCCGCGTTTCGGAACACGCGGACGCTCCTGGAGAGCGTGATCGTCTCCACCTGCAACCGGACCGAGGTGTACGCGGTGGTCGGGTCGGCGCGCGCCGGCCGAGATTATCTCAGGACCT
Source organism: Alicyclobacillus sp. (assembly GCF_023511815.1). Taxonomy (GTDB): domain Bacteria; phylum Bacillota; class Bacilli; order Alicyclobacillales; family Alicyclobacillaceae; genus Alicyclobacillus_H. The sequence continues at coordinate 9,186 of NZ_JAIMAV010000084.1, read as the reverse complement.
GGTTCGCGCGCCGCGGTGGCGACGAGGCGGCGCGCCATCTGTATATCCATGAGGATCAGGAGGCGGCCCGCCACCTGATGCGCGTGGCCAGCGGACTGGACTCCCTGGTGTTGGGGGAGACGCAGATCCTCGGCCAGGTGCGCGACGCGTACCTGGCGGCGGAGGCGGCCGGGAACACCGGGGCGTTGCTCAACCAGCTGTTCCGGCGGGCCATCCGGGTGGGCAAGCGCGCGCAGGCGGAGGCGGGCATCGGGCAGAACCCGGTCTCGGTCAGCTACGCCGCTGTTCAATTGGTCCGCAAGGTGTTCGGCGATCTGCGCGGCAAGCGGGTGCTGGTGGTCGGGGCCGGGAAGATGAGCCGCCTGACGGCGCAGCACCTGTTCGCGGCGGGCATCGCGCAGATGCAGGTGTGCAACCGCACCCTCGCGCGGGCGGAGGCGCTGGCGGCTGTGTTTGGCGCGACGCCCCTGCCCTGGACGGCGCTGGAGGACGGACTGGCGCAGGCCGACGTCGTCATCTCCTCGACCGGCGCGGAGGGCTTCGTCATCGGCGCGGACATGGCCCGGCGCGCCTTGGCGCGGCGGGGCCGCCGGCCGGTGGTGGTGGTGGACATCGCCGTCCCGCGCGATGTCGACCCCGCGGTGGGAGAGCTGGGACAGGTGTACCTGTATGATATCGACGACCTGGAGGGCGTGGTGGCGGCCAATCTCGCCGAACGGGAGCGCCTGGCCCGCGAGGTGGAGCGGATGATTGCCGAGGCGTTGCGGGAGTACGGCCACTGGCTCGCCGAGCAGGAGGTTGTCCCGCTCATCGCCGCCATCCGGGCCCGGGGCGAGGCGATTCAGGCCTCCGTGATGGACAGCATCGGGCGCAAGATGCCCGGGCTCAGCGATCGCGAGCGGGAGTTGCTGCAAAAACACACCATGAGCATCGTCAATCAGCTCCTGCGGGACCCGGTCAAGAACATGAAGGAGTTGGCGATTTCCGGAGAGGCGCCGCTCGATGTGTTCGCCCGGGTGTTCGGCGTCACCGATGAGGATCTGCGCCGCCACCGCGACGCGGCGCTGTGGCCGGAGGCGGAGGCGGGCGCCGGGGGCGGGCTGTCCGAACTGGTGCGGCACTGGGGCGATGCGCTGCGCCGCGACGGCCGTCCGCGGGACGCGGATGCGCCGGGCGCCCTGCGGCCGGCGCTGCGGTAGGCGGGATGGTTCCCGATGGCGAACGCACGCCTGCTGTACGACGCCTTCATCGCGCTGTACGCGCTGTCGGTGGTGCTGTTCTTCGTCGACGCGGTCCATCCGCGGCGGGCGCTCAACCGGAGCGCCCTGGCGCTGCTGTTCACGTCATTCGTCCTGGAGACGGTGTTTTTCCTGGACCGGCTGCAGACCTCCGGGGCTGTGCCGGTCCTGACGTCGTTTGACGCGCTGTCGCTGGTGGCCTGGATGATCCTGGCGGTGACATTGGTGGTGGACGCGTTCTTCCGCGTCCATCTGGTTCTGTTCATGGCCAATCTGACCGGGTTTGCGATGGCGGCCTTCGCGGTGTTCCGGCCGATGGGCGCGGTGTATCACGCGCCGGAGGGCGACCTGTTGTACCTGCACATCGGCTTTGCGCTGCTCAGCTACACCGCGTTCGCCTTCGCGTTCGTGTTTTCTCTGATGTACCTGATTGAACACCGGTTCCTGCGGGAGAAGCGCTGGAACCGATGGCATTTTCGTTCGCCGCCGCTCGACGTGTTGGAGCGTTTGGCGTACCGCTCCATCATCCTCGGCCTGCCGCTCTTATTGGTGGCGATGGTGCTCGGGACCATCTGGGGCAAGCTGACGGTCGGCCGATTCGTGTACCTGGACCCGAAGCTGTTCTCGACCACCCTACTGTGGGGGATGTACGGGGTGTCCCTGCTGTTGCGGGTGCGCTCCGGGTGGAGCGGACCGCGGCTGGTCGGGTACAACGTGGTGTGTTTCAGCGCCGTGATCGTCAATCTGGTCGTGGTGGGGAGCTTCTCCCTCTTTCACCGCGTCTGAGAAGGGCACCGGGGTGCCCAGTCGGAAGCTTACCGGTGACCGAGAAGAAGAGGTGGATGTGATGGAGACCATCCGTGTGGCCTCGCGCCAGAGCGCGCTGGCCCTGCGGCAGACGCACTGGGTGATGGACCGGCTGGCGGCCGCCCATCCCGGACTCTCCCTGGAGGTGGTCCGGGTGGTGACGCGCGGGGACAGGATCCTCGATGTCCCGCTGGCCGACATCGGCGGGAAGGGGCTGTTCGTCTCGGAGGTCGAGGCGTGCCTCCTCGGCGGCAGGGCGGACATCGCGGTGCACAGTCTCAAGGACGTGCCGACGTTGCTGTCCGAGGGGATGGTGCTGGGCGCGGTGCCGGTCCGGGAGGACCCCCGCGACGCGCTCATCTCCCGGTCCGGCCTGCGCTTTTCCGAGCTGCCGCCGGGGGCGCGGGTTGGCACGTCGAGTCTGCGCCGCGTGGCGCAGCTGAAGGCCGTGCGCCCCGACCTGACCTTCGTGCCGCTTCGCGGCAACATCGACACGAGGTTGCGCAAATTGGAGACGGAGGGGCTGGACGCCATCGTGCTGGCGGCGGCCGGACTGCATCGCATGGGGTGGGCGGATCGGATCACCGAGTACCTGGAGGTCGACGTCTGCCTCCCGGCCATGGGGCAGGGATTGCTCGGCATCGAATGCCGCGCGGCCGACGCGCGCGTGCGTAGCCTGTTGCAGCCCCTCTCCGATCCGCACGCCACGCTGGCGGCCCGCGCGGAACGCGCCCTGCTCGCCCTGCTCGACGGCGGTTGCCAGGTGCCGATGGCGGGACACGCCCGCGTCGTCGACGAAGGGGTGCACCTGACGGGGCTCGTCGCGTCCCCCGACGGGCGCGAGGTGATCCGGGCCGAGGCATCGGGGGCGGATCCGGAGACGGTCGCCCGCTCGGTGGCGGACGCGCTACGCCGGCAGGGAGCGGATCGTCTGCTGGAACTGGCCGCCGCCGCGCGGCCGGGCGCGCCGGCGGTGCGGTGAGGACGCCATGATGGAGGGGCGGCCGCTTGCCGGTTGGACGGTGGCCATCACGCGTCCCGCCGAGCAGGGACAGCGCCTGGCACAACGGATTCAGGCGCTCGGAGGCCGGCCGTGGGTGGCGCCGCTCATCGCCATCACGCTGTGCCCGGAGGCGGTCGGCGGCGCGGTGGACGAATGGGGCCGGTGGGACGCCGTGGTGGCGACCTCGGCGAACGCCGGAAGAGCGTTGAAGGCATCGCTCATCTCCCGCGGCCGCGAACAGGTCCCGCACCCGCTGCCGGCATTCGCGGTCGGTCGGGCGACGGCCGCGGCGCTGTCGGCCTGCGGGCTGTCTGCCCAGGTGCCGCCGGGGGTTCGCACGGGGGCCGATCTCGCCCAGGCCCTGGTCGGGCGCTGGAACGGGCGCGCCCTGCGCGTGCTGTATCTGCACGGAGATCTGGCGGATCCGGCTTTCGCCGGGACTCTGGCGGACGCCGGGGTGGAGGTGGAGGCGGTGTGCGCGTACCACACCCGGGAGGCGCCGGTCGATCCCGCCGCCTGGCGACGCATGGCTGAAACGGGCGGGCCTCTGGCGGTGGCGCTGTACAGCCCGTCGGCGGTCCGCGCCTTCGCAACCCGGATTCGGCCCATCTTCGAAGCCCTGGGCCGATGGCCGGCCCTGGTGTGCATCGGTCCCGCCACGGCGCGGGCGGCCGAGTCAGCGGGGCTGTGGGAGATCCATCAGGCGGCGTCCAGCGATGAGGACGGGGTCGTCGCGACGCTGATCAGCCTGGCGGACGAGGGAACTCGTCGCGCGGGCGAGGAGGGGAAGACGAGATGAACACGTTTTTGCGGCACCGGCGCCTGAGGGTGTCGGCCAATTTGCGGCGGATGGTGCGCGAGCATCGGGTGGGTGTCGAGGATCTGGTCTACCCGGTGTTCGTCCAGGAGGGGCTCGAGGGGCGGGAGGAGATCTCCGCCATGCCCGGGGTGTATCACCTCGGGCTGGACGCCCTCCGGCGCGAAGTGGCGGAGATCTCGGAACTCGGGATCCCTGCCGTGCTTCTGTTCGGCATCCCGTTGGAGAAGGACGAGTTGAGCCACAGCGCCTACCATCCGCACGGGGTGGTGCAGGAGGCGGTGCGCGCCGCCAAGGCGGAGAACCCCGACCTGGTGGTGATCACCGACGTGTGTCTGTGCCAGTACAATCCCGCCGGCCACTGCGGTCTGGTCCGCGACGGCAAGATTGTCAACGACGAGAGCCTGGCGCTCATCGCCCAGACGGCTCTGTCGCACGCGGAGGCGGGGGCCGACGTGGTGGCGCCGTCCGACATGATGGACGGGCGGGTGCGGTCCATTCGGGATGGACTGGACGAGAACGGCTTCACGGAGGTGGCCATCCTGTCGTACGCGGTGAAATACGCCTCCGCGTTCTACGGGCCATTCCGCGAAGCGGCCCACTCCGCGCCCGCCTTCGGGGACCGCAAGACGTACCAGATGGACCCGGCGAACGTGCGCGAGGCGGTCAAGGAGGCGTTGACGGACCTGGATGAGGGCGCGGACATGCTGATGGTCAAGCCGGCCCTGTCGTACATGGACGTGACGCGCGCCGTGCGCGAGGCGTGCCATGTGCCCGTCGCGACGTACAACGTCAGCGGCGAGTACAGCATGATCAAGGCCGCGGCGGCACGCGGGTGGATTGACGAGCGCGCGATTGTCGAGGAGATGCTGACGTCGTTCAAGCGGGCGGGGGCGGATTTCATCATCACCTACCACGCCAAGGACATGGCCCGCTGGCTGCGCGAACGGGCGTGAGCGGCAGGAGGGGTCGACGTGTTTGAGAGGTCGGAGGCGGCGTTTGAGGCCGCCCGCCGGGTCATGCCGGGGGGCGTGAACAGCCCGGTGCGGGCGTTCAAAGCGGTCGGCGGCACACCGTTTTTCGCGGACCGCGGCGAGGGGCCGTGGTTGTACGACATCGACGGCAACCGCTACATCGACTATCTGTTGTCGTGGGGGCCGCTCATCTGGGGCCATGCGCACCCGGAGATCGTCGAGGCGGTGGTGGCCGCCGCCCGGCGCGGGACCAGCTTCGGGGTGCCGACGGAGCTGGAGACGAAGATGGCGGAAAAGGTCGTCGCCTTGGTTCCCGGCGTGGAGGTCGTGCGCATGGTCAACAGCGGGACGGAGGCGACGATGAGCGCTCTGCGCCTGGCGCGCGCGTACACCGGACGCGAGTGCATCGTCAAGTTCGAGGGCGGTTATCACGGGCACGCCGACAGTCTCCTGGTCAAGGCCGGGTCGGGGGTGGCGACCTTCGGGTTGCCGAATAGCCCGGGGGTGCCGCACTCGACCGCGGAGAAGACGTTGACGCTCCCGTACAACGACGTCGACGCGGTGCGACGGCTCTTCGCCGAGCGGGGCGACGAGATCGCCGCGGTGATTGTCGAACCGGTGGCGGGCAACATGGGATGCGTCCTGCCCGTGGAGGGGTTTCTCGAGACCCTGCGGGAGGTCACCCAGAGCCACGGCGCTCTGCTCATCTTCGACGAGGTGATGACCGGCTTTCGGGTGGCGCTCGGGGGCGCGCAGGCGCGCTTCGGCATCCGCCCGGATCTGACCACGCTCGGCAAGGTGATTGGCGCGGGGTTGCCGGTCGGGGCGTACGGCGGGCGGCGGGACATCATGGCGCTGGTGGCCCCGGACGGGCCGATGTATCAGGCGGGGACCCTGTCGGGCAACCCGTTGGCGATGGCGGCGGGCCTGCGCTCGCTGGAGATGCTCGAGGCGGCGGGCCCCGCGCTGTACGAGCGGATGGAGCAGTTCGGGCAGCGCCTGGTCCGGGCGTTCACCGAGGCCGGCCGCAGGCGTGGCATCCCGGTGTACGGCCACGCCATCGGGGGGATGTTCGGGCTGTTTTTCCACGACGGGCCGGTGCGCGGATTCGCCGACGCGTCCCGGTCGGATACGGCCCGATACGCCGCCTTCTTCCACGCCATGCTGCGGGAAGGGGTGTCGTTGGCGCCGTCCCAGCTGGAGGCCGGGTTTTTGTCGGCCGTTCACAGCGAGCGCGAGGTGGGGCAGACGGAGGAGGCCATCGTCCACGCGATGGCCGCGCTGTGAGCGGGGAAAAATCGAATCGGCAGTCGCTTTATGGAGGAAGCGGTGGCCGCAAGGGTGCTCGCGGCCACCGCTTTTTGCACGCTGGGACGCGGCGACATAATGCCGGAGGGCCGGGCATAGAGTCATACAGTGAACTGGTGCACCGTCCGCCGCCCGGACGACGGTAGGTCATGGGAGGGCGCGGACCACAGGGAGGGGAACGAAGTGAGCGATGCAGAGCGGGCCCCGGTCATCCGGCTGAACGTGGATCAGGAGGTGTTTATCCCCGCCGTGCGGGAGGGCGACCGGGTGGAGGACGCGACGGTCGCCACGGAGGTGACGTCGTTCGATCGCGTCGGCGACGCGTACGTGTTGGAGGGCGCCATCGTCTTCGCCGGGTACCTGACCCATTCGGGGGCGGACGCGCCGGGGGCGGAGGATTCGTTCACGCTGGATTTCGGTGACACGTCGTTCGGGCAGCATGTCCACCATCGGATGCCGTTCGTCCTGCGCGTGCCGGTGAAGGTGCAGCCGCGCGGAATTGTCAATGTGGCCAGCCGGATCACCCAGTGGAAGCTGGACGTGTCCGGGCCCGGGTGGGTGCGGGTGTTGGCCGAGCTGCACATCGTCGGGCTCAACGGGGGGCAGGGCTATCACTTCCAGTGCGGCGCCCAGGAGGCGGGCGACCTGTTCTTCCAATCCGGCGCGCCGAACGGGGCGACGGCACCGGGCGCGGACGCCGCCCAGGAGGCGGGCCAGCCGGCCGAGGATTGGGGTGCAAAACCGCTGTGGACAGAGCCGCAGGAGGAGGCGCCGTACGCGTTGACCCGCGGGGTGGGCCACGGCCAGACGGAGGATTTCGAGCGAGCGGTGTCCGACGGGATCGACTTCGAGACGGTGGAGGCGGTCAGCCAGGCCCGCCAGGGTGCGCCGCTGGACGACGCCGACGATGCGGTGCGCGCGGAGGCGGAGGGAGAGGTCGTGGACCCCGGCGCGCCGGACACTGTGGACGCGGTGGGTGAAGCCGCCCAGGGCGAGGACCCGGCGGGCCCGCGGTCGGATGCCGCCGGAGTCGGTGCGGCGCAGGACGAGGCCGGGGAGAGGTCGCGGTTGGCCGGCTTCGACCGCCTCCTGGATGGCGCAAGCCCCGGCGAGGATACGCCGGCGGCATCCGTGCCGCCATCGCCGCAGGCCGTGGCGGGGGATGCGCCGGCGGCGGACGACGACCTGCTGGACCGGCCGTGGACGATGGAGTTCGAGCATCAGCTGGCCCCGGAGGACCTGCACCAGGCGGCGAACGCCGGCCCGTCGGGGATGGGTGGCGCGCCGGGGGCGGGAGACGAGCGGTTTTTCGCCTCCCGCAGTTTTTCGGAGCACGGGTTCCAGGCCGCGGCGGGGTTTGTGCAGACCACCGGCGGGGCGGCCGCGAACACCGCCGGATCGGGCGCTGCGGCCGGGCCGGCGCCATCGGCATCGCGCGGGCGAGACGCAGCCCCATCGCCCGGCCCGGATGCGGGACGTGCGCAGGAGACGGCGTACCCAGAGGCGGCGGACGCGACGGGGCGCTCGGAGCAGCCCGCGGTCGACAACCATCTGTGGTCGTTCGTCGACTTCAACGCGCCGGAGCGCACGTACACCCTGCGGTTCGCTATCGTGATGGAGGACGAGACCCTGGAGTCGGTGGCGGAGCGGCTCGGCGTCACCAAGGCGGATCTGATGCGCGTCAACCGGCTGACCTCCGACACGGTGTACGCGGGGCAGTGTCTGCGCGTGCCCGTGCCGGTGACGGCGCGCTGAGGAGCGGTGCTCGTGGCGCATGAACCATCCGGATTGGATTGGTTGCGGGCCCTGGCCGACTACAATTTTTCGGTGCGGCGCTGCGTGCCGATTGGGTCGCACCGGGCGCGCGTGGAGTCGGACGGCCGCACGCTCGAGGCCAGGCGCCTCCCGGAGGGATCCGCCCGCAGGCGGTGGGCGCTGACGGACTTTTGTGCACAGCGGCGGTTTCGGCGGACACAGCGCCCGTTGTTGACGATGTACCACGACCGGTGGGTGCCGCTCGGGGACGGGTCGGTCGTGATGGTGGTGGACGATTTTCCGGGGGCCGCGCTGCAGCCGACGCCCGAGGACGCGACGGCGGCGGCGCGGCACCTCGCCCGTCTGCACCGGGCCATGGCCGGCGCCGGGGAACTGCCGGATTTCGCCGACCTGCCGGCGCGGTACGGGCAGTGGCCGGATCGCCTGCGGCAGGGGCGCGACGCCCTGGCCGCGGAGCGGCTGCTGACCCAGGCGGCCGCGAAGGCCGCGCCGTTCAATCTCCCTCAAGGCCCCGGCGCGCGCGCACCGTCGCGGGAGGGCGGGGCCCCGGCGCCGGCGGAGCGGGGCGGTGACGCCCCCGGGGCGGCGGAGCGGGGCGGTGGCGCCCTCGGGGCGGCGGAGCGGGGCGGTGGCGCCCTTGGGGCGGCGGAGCGGGGCGGTGGCGCCCCCGGGGTGGCGGAGCGGGGCGGTGGCACGCCCGCGACAGCGGAGTGGGTGGTGTGGCTGGACCGTTGGCTGGACCTGGCCGAGCGTGCGCTGGAGCGCCTGGAGGCATCCGGCGTCGCATCGCGCGCGCGGGAGGGTGCGCGCCGCCGGGAGCTGGCGTGGAACGGGATGCGGTTGCAGGGGCTGGTGCGCCTTGGCGACGGGCGGATCGCCACCCTGCAGCCGCTCGATCCGGTGGCCGACCTGACCCTGTATGACCTCGCGACCCTGTGCCACGACGTGTGCCTCGCCGGACACGCGGCCGGGGTCGATGACGTGATGGACGCCTATGGCGAAGCCATCCGGCTGGATGAGGACGAACGGGCGATGGTGCGGGCGTTCGCGGCCTTTCCGCATCACGCGGTGAGCTGGCTGCGCCTGTGGCGCGCGGGGGGAGCCGGCCTGCCGGCGGACTGGACCGCCACCGCGCAAGCCCATCACCGCGCCGCGACGGCCCTGTTGGGACAAGGAGGCGATGCGCATGGCGACGCCTGCTGATGCGGTGGCCGAGGTGCTCCGCGCGGCCGGCATGGACGCGGAGGTCCTCGACGAGTACGA
>NZ_JAIMAV010000083.1 GCF_023511815.1 Alicyclobacillus sp. | reverse complement strand
GCGTTCGAGTACATGACGGCGGGCCGGGCGCTGGTGCTGGGTGACCCGGGGCCGTGGATCTGCTCGGGGATGACGGGCGGATCGGTCTATCTGCGGCACGACCCGACGGTGGGGCTGACGGAAGAGGCGCTGCGCCGGCGCATCGCCAAGGGTGCCAAGGTGGCGCTGTCGGTGCTGGATCCGCAGGGCGTCACGGACGTGACGGAGCTTCTGCTGGCGTATCACCGCGAGCTGCGGAGAAGCGGCCAGGCGGAGGCGGCCAAGCGGTTGCTGCCGCTCATCGCGCATCCCGCGGAGCACTTCCGGATGATCCGCCCGGGCAAGGACATCACGGACCAGAGCATCGCCACGGAGTGATCGTCGGTCCTTCGGATTGCAATTCGGCGGAGCATAAGGGCGCGTCCTGGGGGGCGCGCCTTTTTTCACTGCGGGCCTCGCCCCTGTTCCTGTGAACCCCATCAAAATTTCGGGTTGATAAACATGCGTCATGATGTATAATAATGCACAGGAACGATTGAACATGGCGCGACGGAAGCGCCGGGGGAGGGGCAGGGCGATGAGCGTTCGCAGCATGAGGAGTGCCATTGGGCGTCGGCATGCGACGGTGGTTCCGCTGGGGGAAGGGTACCTGTCCGTCCGATTGCAGAATGCCCTGATGGCGGCGCACCAGTCGCTGTGCGGACAGGATTTCCTGGATTTCAGCAGCTTTTCGAGCGGCGAACTGCGCGCCTTGCTCAAGCTGGCGGAGGTCTTGAAGGAAGCGCAGAAGACGGGGTTCACACACGACCTGTTGGTCGGCAAGACCCTCGGGATGATCTTTGAGAAAGCGTCGACGCGCACGCGCGTGTCGTTTGAGGTGGCGATGCTGCAGCTCGGCGGCCACGCCCTGTATCTCCCGAGCGGGACGACGCAGATGGGGCGCGGCGAGCCCATCGCCGACACGGCTCGGGTGATGTCGCGGTATGTGGACGGGGTGATGATCCGGACCTTCGGGCACGAGATTGTGCAGGAGTTCGCGGAGTACGCGTCGATCCCGGTGATCAACGGCCTCACGGACGAACACCACCCGTGCCAGGCGCTCTCCGACGCGCTGACGATTCTCGAGCACAAGGGCCGCCTGGAGGGCGTGACCATCGCGTACCTGGGCGATGGGAACAACATGGCGCACTCGCTCCTGCAGATTGCGCCGAAGCTCGGGATGAACATCCGCGTCGCCTGCCCGAGCGGGTATCAGCCGCTGCGGGAGGTCGTCGAGGAGGCCATTCACTGGGGCCAGGCGAACGGAACGCAGGTGCTCGTGACCACGGATCCCCTGCGGGCCATCGAGGACGCCGACGTGGTGTACACCGACGTGTGGGCCAGCATGGGGGCCGAGTCGGAGGCGGAGGAACGCAAGCAGAAGTTCGTCGACTACCAGGTCAACGCACAGCTGGTCAAGTACGCCGCGCCGGATTACATCTTCATGCACTGTCTGCCGGCGCATCGGGGCGAAGAGGTGACCGCCGAGATCATCGACGGGCCGCACTCCGTGGTGTTCGACCAGGCGGAGAACCGGTTGCACGCACAGAAAGCCATTCTGTCCGCGCTGATGGCGGACGCGGGCGCATTCGGGGAGGACTGACACGACATGGCAGAGAAGCTGGTGCTGGCGTATTCGGGCGGATTGGACACCTCGGTGGCCATCCAGTGGCTGAAGGAGAAGTACGGGTATGACGTCGTCGCGATGTGCGTCGACGTCGGCGAGGGCCAGGACCTCGAGTTCGTGCAGAAGAAGGCCATCCAGGTGGGGGCGGTGAAGTCCTACCGCGTCGACGCGGTGGCGCGGTTCGCGTACGACTTCATCCTCCCGGCGCTTCAGGCCAACGCGCTGTACGAGGGCAAGTATCCGCTGGCCTCCGCGCTGTCGCGGCCCCTCATCTCGCAGCTGCTGGTGGAGCTCGCCGCGCAGGAGGGCGCGACCGCGGTGGCGCACGGGTGCACCGGCAAGGGCAACGACCAGGTCCGCTTCGAGGTGTCCGTCAAGGCGCTCAATCCCGCGCTGAAGGTGATTGCGCCCGTTCGCGAGTGGAGCTGGACGCGCGACGAAGAGATTGAATACGCCAAGCAGCACGGCATCCCGATTCCCATCACGCAGGACAGCCCGTACAGCATCGACGCCAACCTGTGGGGGCGGGCCATCGAATGCGGCGTGCTGGAGGACCCGTGGGCCGAGGCGCCGGAGGACGCGTACCTGTGGACCACCAGCCCGGAGAAGGCCCCGGATGCGCCGGCGTATGTGGAGATCTCGTTCCAAGAGGGCGTACCGGTGGCGCTCGACGGCAAGGCCATGCCGCTGCACGAGTTGATCCATGCCCTGAATCAGATCGCCGGGGCGCACGGGGTCGGGCGGATCGATCACGTTGAAAACCGCCTGGTCGGCATCAAATCCCGCGAGCTGTACGAGTCTCCGGCGGGCTTGGTGCTGGTGCACGCGCACAGGGAGCTCGAAGCGCTCACGCTGACGCGCGAGGTGGCGCAGTTCAAGGCGGGCATCGAGCTGGAGTACAACCGGCTGATCTACAACGGGTTGTGGTTCTCGCCGCTCAAATCCGCGCTCGACGCGTTCATCCGCGAGACGCAGAAGGACGTGACCGGCGACGTGCGCATCAAGTTGTACAAGGGCCACTTCCAGGCGGTCGGCCGGAAATCGCCGATGTCGCTGTACCGCCACGACCTGGCGACGTATTCGAAGGGCGACGCGTTCAATCACCAGGCCGCCGTCGGTTTCATCCAGCTGTGGGGCTTGCCGACGACCGTGTACGCGGGCGTCCATCAGGGCGTCGGAGCGGTGGCGGCGGACGCGCACCCGGTGCACAGCCACGCCATCGAGGCCGAGGGGGCTGTCGCGGAGGCGGCGGGATCGACCGCGGTGGGAGCGCCGACGGCATGAAGCTGTGGGGCGGGCGCTTCACCGAGGAGACCGACAAGCTGGTCGAGCAATACACGTCTTCCATCGCGTTCGATCAGCGCCTGGCCGAGGTGGACATCGAGGGCAGCATCGCGCACGCGAAGATGCTGGGGGCCACCGGCATCATCGCGAAGGAGGAGGCGGACGCGCTGGTCGCGGGGCTGACGGCCCTGCTGGCCGACGTCCGCCGGGGCGAGGTGTCGTTTCGCGTCGAGGACGAGGACATCCACATGAACGTCGAGCGGCTGCTGCACGAGCGCATCGGCCCGGTGGCCGGCAAGCTGCACACGGCGCGCAGCCGCAATGACCAGGTCGCGCTCGACATGCACCTGTACCTGCGCCGGGCGGCATCGGAGACGCTTTCCGGCATCCGGTCGCTGCAGGAGGCCCTGGTGGAACAGGCGGACAAGCACCTCGGCGTGATCATCCCGGGATACACCCATCTGCAGCGGGCGCAGCCGGTTCTGTTGTCGCACCACCTGCTCGCGTACTTCTGGATGCTCGAGCGGGACGCGGAGCGGATGCGGGATGTGGTCAAGCGGACGGACCGGATGCCGCTTGGGGCGGGCGCCCTGGCGGGGACGACGTTGCCGATTGACCGCGAGTTCGTCATGCGGGAGCTCGGTTTCACCCGGCTGTACGAGAATTCGCTCGACGCGGTCTCGGACCGGGATTACCTCCTCGATTACCTGTCGGCGGCGAGCATCCTGATGATGCACCTCTCCCGCTTCTCCGAGGAGATGATCCTGTGGATGAGCGAGGAGTTCGGGTGGTTGGAGCTTGCCGACGCGTACTGCACCGGATCGAGCATGATGCCGCAGAAGAAGAACCCGGACGTGCCGGAGCTGGTGCGCGGCAAGACCGGGCGGGTGTACGGCCACCTGCTGGGCCTGTTGACGGTGATGAAGGGCCTGCCGCTGGCCTACAACAAGGACCTGCAGGAGGATAAGGAAGGGGTTTTCGACACCATCGACACGGTGCTGCCGGCGCTGACGCTGTTCACCGGCATGGTGCGGACCATGAAGATCCGGGAGAACCGATTGGCGACGGCGTTCGATCGCGATTTCTCCAACGCCACCGACGTGGCGGATTACCTGGTGCAGAAGGGTGTGCCGTTCCGGCAGGCGCACGAGATTGTCGGCAAGCTCGTGCTGCACGCGGTCCGGTCGGGGACCAATCTGGCCGGGCTGCCGCTTGAGGTGTACCGGGAGGCGTGCGACGCCTTCGAGCCGGACATCTATGACGCCATCGCGCTGCACCGCGTGGTCAACGCTCGCAACGTCCGGGGCGGGACGGGGCTGGAGGCGGTGACGCGTCAGCTGGCGCTGGCGCGCGAGACGCTGGCGGCAGTGGTGTCTCAGGCGTGAGGCGGCAGGCGTGAGGCAGTACACGTGAGACGGCGGGCGTGAGGATGTACGCGTGAGGCGGCGGGCGTGAGGCTGCAGGTGTGAGCCCGTAGGTGCTAGGTTACAGCCCTGACGATGGCGCCGCGGGGTCAGCCGCCTGCGTCGGGCCGCGGTGCAGGCGAGCACTCCCACGGTCACCGCGCACCGCGGGGTCAGCCGCGGCGCGCGGTGAGGCGGCCGAGTCGCCGGTAGATGGCGTCCTGCTCGGGGGCGATGAGGAAGAAGCCGAGCAGGATGAACACGGTCCCCCAGGCGACCCACGCGGCGGTCATGCGCTCGCGCTGTCGCTCGTCCTCAATGGCCATGATGTCCATGCCGACGAGGGCGTACAGGATGAGGAACACGGCCGCGGCGTGGCGGTTGCTGTACTCGGCGTAGGCGTAGTCCCGTTGGGCCTGTGTCACGGGCCCGGCTTGGGTCTGGAGATTTTCTTCCAATTTTATCACCCCGTCGTCGAACTGATTGTAGGATATGCACGGGCCATCCCCGCGCCATGTGCGGGCGCCCGCGCCGGAAGTGTCCAAAATGGCGCTCGCGGCGCGGGTTTTTCGCGGTTTTGGGCGTTGACCGATGCGCAAATCCGAAAATATAATGAGTGGAACAGAGAGACAGGGAGTTGGAGAGATGCTGATCGTACAGAAGTACGGGGGAACCTCCGTCGGAAGCATCGAGCGCATCGAGGCGGTGGCGGATCGCATCGCGCGGACGGTGCGCGCGGGTCACCAGGTGGCGGTGGTCGTGTCGGCGATGGGGCACACGACGGACGAGCTGGTGCGATTGGCCCACGCGATTGATCCGGATCCGGACGGCCGCGAGATGGACGCCCTGCTGTCGACGGGCGAGCAGGTCTCGGCTGCGCTCGTGGCGATGGCGCTGCACAAACGCGGCCTCGGCGCGCGCTCGTTCACGGGCTGGCAGGCGGGTATCCATACGGAGCGCGTGCACGGCGCGGCGAGGATGCTCAACATCGAGACGAAGGCGCTGCGCGAGGCGCTCGAGCAGGGGGTCATCCCGGTGATCACCGGCTTTCAGGGGATTGCCGGCGACGACGTGACGACGCTCGGCCGCGGCGGATCGGACACGACCGCGGTGGCGGTGGCGGCGGTGCTCAAGGCGGACGTGTGCGAGATCTACACGGACGTGACGGGGGTGTTCACGACCGATCCGCGCGTCGTCCCCAACGCCCGCAAGCTGACCGAGGTGTCGTACGACGAGATGCTCGAGCTGGCCAACCTGGGCGCGCAGGTGCTGCACCCGCGCGCGGTGGAGAACGCAAAGCAATTCGAGGTCAAGCTGGTCGTTCGCTCCAGCTTCACGGAGGAGGAAGGAACGTACGTGGTCGAGACCCCCGTTGCGTTTGAGAAGAGGAATGTCGTCACCGGAATTGCCTTCGAACGCGAGGTGGCGCGCATCGCCCTGGTGGGCGTGCCGCTCAACCGGCACGGGTTGGCGTCGGTGTTCGGGACCCTGGCGGAGCGGAACGTGAACGTCGACGTCATCGTCCAGAGCGTGGTGCAGCAGGCGGGCGTGGACGTGTCCTTCACGGTCAAGGAGGAGGACTCGGACCGTGCGCTGCGCATCCTGCGCGACCTGCAGTCGGATCTCGGCTATCGCGATCTCGTCCGCGAAAACGGCCTCGCGAAAGTGTCCATCGTCGGGGCGGGGATGATCAGCAATCCCGGGGTGGCGGCACACATGTTCCGGGTGCTGGCGGACGACGACATCGCCATCAAGATGGTGTCGACCTCGGAGATCAAGGTGTCGTGCATCATCGCGGCACGGGATGTGGAGCGTGCGGTGAAGGTGTTGCACGAGGCGTTCATCGAGAAGGAGTGACGAAGCCAGGCGGCCCGGGGGATGAGATGTCTCTCCCGATGTCGCCGGGATCGTCCAATGGGGACGGTGTCCGGTGGCGGGGTGAAGTTGGATGCCGCGGGCTCACCGTATGGTCATCGAAGAAGACGTGAAGCGCGCCTGAACGGCGCGCTTTTTTGCTGTCGCGTGTGATTTCCTCTTCCGTGTGGGAACCTGAGGGTGGAATGGGCACGCCATGCCTGCGCGCCCGACTGCGGCCCCGCCTGAGGCCGGGCCCATCGGAGAGGAGGCCGCTTCATGCTCGACATCGCAGACGCAACGAAGCAGACACCGGCGACCGTGCGGGTGACCGTGGACGGCCAAGAGGTGCGGGTGCCCGCCGGATCGAACGCGCTCGCGGCGGTGCTTCAAATGGACGAGCGGTTCCCGCACATCTGCTACCACCCGGCGCTCGGGCCGATTGAGACGTGCGACACGTGCATCGCCGAGATCGACGGGAAACTTCAGCGGGCGTGCGCCGCCGAGGCGCGCGACGGGATGCGCGTCGACACGAAAACGGTGCGGGCGCGGTGGGCGCGCAAGGAGGCCATGGACCGGATCCTGCACAACCACGAGCTGTACTGCACCGTGTGCGACAACAACAACGGCAACTGCGTCGTGCACAACACCGCGATGGCCATGAACATCGAGCACCAGAGATACCCGTTTTCACCGAAGCCGTACGAGCAGGACAACTCGCATCCGTTTTACCGGTACGATCCCGACCAGTGCATCCTCTGCGGCCGCTGCGTGGAGGCCTGCCAGAACCTGCAGGTCAGCGAGGTCCTGTCCATCGACTGGTCGCGGGAGCGGCCGCGCGTCATCTGGGATGACGACGTGCCCATCAACGAGTCGTCGTGCGTCTCCTGCGGGCACTGCGTCACGGTCTGCCCGTGCAACGCGCTGATGGAGAAGTCGATGCTCGGAGAGGCCGGGTATCTCACCGGGATCGAACCCGGCGTGTTGGAGAAGATGATCCACCTGACCAAGGAGACCGAACCCGGGTACGGGCCCATCTTCACGGTGTCGGAGGTGGAGGCCAAGCTGCGCGAGGCGCGCATCCGGCGCACGAAGACCGTGTGCACCTTCTGCGGGGTCGGATGCAGCTTCGACATCTGGACCAAGGGGCGCAAGATCCTCAAGGTCGAGCCGCAGATGGAGGCGCCGGCCAATCAGATCTCCACGTGCGTGAAGGGGAAGTTCGGGTGGGAGTGGGTGAACCACCGGGATCGACTGCTCACACCGCTCATCCGCCGCGGGGACGAGTTTGTGCCCGCCACCTGGGACGAGGCGTTGAACCTGGTCGCACAGCGGCTGACGGACATCAAGCAGACGTACGGACCGGACGCCATCGGGTACATCTCGTCATCGAAGTGCACCAACGAGGAAAACTACCTCATGCAAAAGTTCGCCCGCGCCGTCATGGGCACGAACAACATCGACAACTGCTCGCGCTACTGCCAGACGCCCGCCACCGAGGGCCTGCGGCGAACCGTCGGGTACGGGGGAGATTCGGGATCCATCCGCGACATCGAGATGGCGGACCTGGTGCTCGTCGTCGGGGCGAATCCGGCGGAGTCCCATCCGGTGCTCTCGACCCGCGTGCGGCGGGCGCACAAAAAGCGGGGGCAGAAGCTCGTCGTGGTGGATCTCCGCCGCCACGACCTCGCCCGCCGCGCGGATCTGTACCTGCATCCCAATCCCGGCACCGACCTGGTGTGGCTGTGCGCGGTGACGAAGCACATCCTGGACCAGGGGTGGGAGGACAAGGAGTTCCTGCGCGACAAGGTGGCGGGGCTCGACGCGTTCCGGGCGTCTCTCGAGCCGTTCACGCTCGATCACGCCGCCTCCGTCACGGGCATCGCCAAGGACGATCTCATCCGCCTGGCGGAGATGATCCACGAAGCCCGCACGATGTGCGTGCTGTGGGCGATGGGCGTGACGCAGCACGTCGGGGGCAGCGAGACCTCGACGGCCATCTGCAACCTGCTTTTGGTCACCGGCAACTTCGGCAAACCGGGGACGGGCGCGTACCCGCTGCGCGGGCACAACAACGTGCAGGGGGCGGGCGACTTCGGCTGTGCGCCGCTGTATCTGCCGGGCTACGAACGGGTGGACGATCCCGCCGTCCGCGCCAAGTACGAACGCGCATGGGGCGTGAAGCTGCCGGAGACCCAGGGGATCGACAACCATCAGATGGTCGAGAAGATCCACAAGGGCGAACTGAAAGCGATGTACATCATGGGCGAGGAGATGGCGCTGGTCGACTCCAACGCCAACCACGTGCAGGCGGCGTTCGAGAAGCTCGAATTCATGGTCGTGCAAGACGTGTTCTTCAGCAAGACGGCGCAGTTCGCCGACGTGGTCCTGCCCGCCTGCCCGAGCCTCGAGAAGGACGGGACCTTCACGAACACGGAGCGGCGCATCCAGCGGTTGTACAAGGTGTTCGATCCGCTCGGTGACTCGAAACCGGACTGGCAGATCTTCGTCGAGCTGGCCAATCGCCTCGGTGCCAACTGGACGTACACGCATCCGTCGGAGATCATGGCCGAGGCCGCCTCCCTCGCCGACCTGATGCGAGGCGTCTCCTACGAGCGCCTGGAAGGGTACCGGAGTCTGCAGTGGCCGGTGCGTGAGGACGGCACGGACACGCCGCTGCTCTTCACGGACGGATTCCCGTTTCCGGACGGCAAGGCGCGCCTGTACCCGGTGGAATACAAGCCGCCCGTGAGGATGCCGGAAGCGTACGACGTGCACGTGAACAACGGCCGCCTGCTGGAGCATTTTCACGAGGGCAACCTCACGTACCGGGTGCGCGGCATCGAGAAGAAGGTGCCGTCGGCATGGGTGGAGGTCTCACCCGAGCTGGCCGCGGAGCGGGGCATCCAGGACGGCGCCCTGGTGCGCCTCACATCGCCGTACGGCAACGTGAAGCTGCGCGCGGTCGTTACCGACCGCGTGCAGGGCAACGAGCTGTACCTGCCGATGAACACCTGGCACGACGACGAGGCCGTCAACTACCTGACCAGCAGTTACCACGACGACGTCACGCACACCCCGGCGTACAAGGAGGTCCAGGTGAAGCTCGAGGTCCTGCGCCCGGACGGCGAATCGCCCTTGGTCCGGGGCAACTTCCGCCTCGGCCACCCGAACCCCCAACCCGGCGTCCGGGTGGAGGAGAAGTGGAAGCGTGAGGACTACGTGCCGCTCGTCGAAGACGCGGACGCGGATGTGGCCGGGCGTCGGCAGGGATGACAGCGGCGGCGCACGCGGGAGTGGGTGAGGCGGGGACGGAAGTGGGGATGACAGCGGTGGCGCATGCGGGGGCGGGTGTGAGGATGACAGCAAGGATAACAGCGGCTGCGCATGCGGGAGTGGATGTGGCGGGGGCGGCTCAGCAGTGTGAGTGGGGTTGAGGCGTGAGGATGCGTCTGACGTTGTGAGGAGGTGTGAGAAATGGCCAAATCAATCACGGTCATCCGACATCCGGATGAGCGGACAAAGGCCGCCGAGGAAGCGGCCGCGCGCCGCGCGCGTCTGCACGACATCGCGGCGGAGGAGGCGGCCGCCATCGAGAAGGTCTTCCGCCTGTGGGGTCACATGGAACGCGCGGGCCTGTTGGACCTGATGAACGCGGTGTTTGAGAAAGGCGGCGACGTGATGGGGATCCTGGTCCGGCAGGCGGAGAAGCCGGGCACCCTCGGGCTGTTAAAGAACGTCATCGCCCTCACCCAGGGGCTCAGCGAGATGAACCCGCAGGCATTGCGGGTCCTTGTGAGTGCCCTGTCGGCGGCCGGCGAGGCGATGTCGGCCGAGACGGCCATGGATGCGCCGGACACTGCTCCGCGCACTGTGGCTCCCGGGACACCCGAGACGCGAGGGACCGGCCAACCCGCCGGCGTGCTTGGTGGAAGTGGTGCAGGGGGAATGGACGGAGCAGGGGGAACCGTTGGCGTCGTACGGGATGGAACGACCTCGGCGGGCAGGTTCAACCCGGCCGGCACGAGCCTCACCGCGGGCCGGCCGCTCGGCATGTGGGACCTGCTGCGTGCTCTCCGCGATCCCGATGTCAGCGCCGGCCTCGCACTCGTTCTGGGGATGCTGCGGGGAATGGGGGCCGCGGTGAGAGCGGAACACGGGAAGGCGACGGCGGAGGTGGCTGGCACGGGAATGAATGGGCGGCGGTGAGCGGGGGATGCGCAGACGTGTGGCGGGCGGGTGGCCACTGAATCGGCGTGAATCGGGTGTGTGGTGCGTGGGAAAAAGTGGAGTACCTTTGAGGCGAAAAAAGTGCCCAAACCCTCTTGATGGCCAGGGCGGATCATGCTAATATACTCACTGTCGCGCCACCCCCAATCCGATTCGAGCACTTGGAGAGATGTCCGAGTTGGTCGAAGGAGCACGACTGGAAATCGTGTAGGTGGGCTTAAACCCGCCTCGAGGGTTCGAATCCCTCTCTCTCCGCCACGAGTGGCGGCGTAGCTCAGCTGGTCAGAGCACACGGTTCATACCCGTGGCGTCGGTGGTTCGAATCCACCCGCCGCCACCACTTGCCACCTTGGCTCAGGGGTAGAGCGGCTCACTCGTAATGAGCAGGTCGTCGGTTCGAATCCGACAGGTGGCTCCACGAAAAACCCAGAAATGGCGCGGTGTTTCGAGGATCTTTGAATCCGACGAACACCGCGCCATTCGCGTTCTGTGCGCCTTCAGTGCGCCTATTTTCTTTTGTCCGCCTCCTGTGCACCGAGGAACATCTGCATGGTTGCAGCAACCTGGTTTTGCATTGTGGGGAGGACATGGGTGTAACGGTCCAAGGTCAACGTGGTATTCGCGTGCCCAAGGCGTTCCGCGACAAGCTTGGGATGCGTGTTCGCCGCCAAAAGGAGCGTTGCCACCGTATGACGCAAATCGTAAATCCGAATGGATTCCGGCAAGCCGAGATCCCTCAGAACCGGTTTGAAGTACCGCCGCGCGATGTTGTGTTGATCGCTGTATCCCCCAAAAGAATTGGGGAACACCAGATTGTTGTCCTCCCAGTATTGGCCTGCCTTTAACCGTTCCTGCGCAATGTGCGCCTTGTGAGCCTTCAAAGTTGCCACGGTGTTGGGTGTTATGACTACACTTCTTCGGGACTTTGCGGTCTTTCCTTCGCCCATATACAATTTTGGCCGTCCAGTGCTCAGGGCCTTGTTGATCTGGATTACGCCGTTCTCCAGGTCTACGTCATCCCATGTTAATGCCAGCGCCTCTCCTGGCCTCATCCCCGTGTCGAGCAACAGCAGGAAGTA
>NZ_JAIMAV010000082.1 GCF_023511815.1 Alicyclobacillus sp. | reverse complement strand
GGTCACCTCGTGGCAGCGGGCCCCGAACGTCTCCACCGCCCCCCGGAACGAAAGCCCGTGCGGCGTCCGGAAGTGCGAAAACGTGTCCGGGTGCGCCGCCTGCGGCAGGAAGGAAAAGATCCCCCCGCCGTCGTTGTGCACCACCACGACGACGAGGTCCACCCCATGCCGCGTCGCCGCCAGGAGACCGCCGATGTCGTGGACGAACGACACGTCGCCGATGACGAGCACGGTCCGCTGCCCGGCGGCCGCCACCCCGGCCGCGCTCGAGACCACCCCGTCGATCCCGCTGGCGCCGCGGTTTCCGTACAGCCGCACGGCCTGATCCCGTTTCCCGGCGAAGCTGTCGAAGTCCCGCACCGGCATGCTGTTGCCGACAAACACCGCCGCGCCCGCCGGCAGAAGCGGCAACAGCTCCGTCACGATGCGGCCTTCGAAGGGTTCCGCGAGTTGTGCCAGACCCGAATCCAGGGCCTCCCGGGCGGCTGTATCCGCGGCGCGCCACGCGGCCGACCAGCGCCGCTGCGCATCCCGCTCGCCCGCCCCCTGCTTCTGTCGCAGGGCCTCCGCCAGCGCCCGGCAGAAGCCGACGGGATCCGCCTGAACCACCCAATCGGCCGAAAAGGCCGGGTCCCGCCAGGTCTCGCCGACGTCGACCACCACCTGCAGCGCGCCGGGGCGGGCCAGCCACTGGCCGAGCGCCTTGGAGACCGGCGGATGCCCGAGCCGGATCACCACATCCGGCATCAGGCGCTCGGCGAGCGGCCCGCGCAGAAGGGTGTCGTAGGTGTCGATCACGCCGTCCAACCCGTGCCGGCCCAACCGCACCTGGGACAGGGGATCCGCGAGGACGGGCAGGTCCCCGGCTTCGGCCAGCGCCGCCACCGCGGGGCCGAGGTCCGGATCGTCCCAAGGCCCGCACACCACCACCGCCCGCCTGGCGCCAAAAAGCGCCTTTGCCACCCGGGCGACCGCCTGCGCGGAGGGTGCCCAGTCGGCGTGGAACACCGCCTCGGGCGCGCCCTCACGGCCTCCACCCTCATGGCGTGCCTCTTCGCGGCCTCCACCCTCGCCGCCCTCGCGCACGGCCGGTGCCGACAGCGCGCGGGGCGGAACCAGCGGCTCGCGAAACGGCCAGTTGGCGTGCACCGGCCCCATCGGCGCCGCCCACGCGGTGTGCGCCAGGCGCCACGCGCTCGCCGCCGCGTGCCGGCGCAGCAGCGGATCGTCCGCCGGCACCGGCATCTGCAGAAAGCGTTTGACATACGCGCCGTACAGTTTCACCTGGTCGATGGTCTGGTTCGCGCCCGTCTCGTACAGCTCCGGCGGCCGGTCGGCCGTCAGCACCACCAGCGGCACCCGCGACGTGTGCGCCTCAATCACCGCCGGCAGGTAGTTGCCCGCGGCCGTCCCCGACGTGCACACCAGCGCCACCGGCCGCCGTTTCGCCCGGGCCAGCCCGAGCGCGAAAAACCCGGCCGAGCGCTCGTCCAGCAGCGTGTACACCCGTGTCTGCCCAAGGCGGGCAAACGCCATCGTCAACGGGGTGGACCGGGATCCCGGCGACACGCACACGTCCTCCACCCCGGCGCGCGCCAACTCGGCCGCGAAGTCGACCACCGGCACCAGGTCACGATTCTCCGTCATCCAGATCCCCCTCGCGCCACAGCAGCGCGTGCCGCATCGGCCGCAGTTTCAAGACCGTCTCCTCCCACTCGGCCGCCGGATCCGAGTCCGCCACGATGCCCGCTCCGGCGTACAGATGCGCCATCCCTCCGCGCAGCAGGGCGCACCGGATGGCGACCGAAAAGGCGCCGTCGCCGTCCCATCCGGCCCATCCCACCGCGCCGCCGTACCAACCGCGATCGAACCCCTCGACCGCCCGGATGTACGCCATCGCCTCCTGTTGCGGGGATCCGGCGAGCGCCGGGGTCGGCAACAGCGCCGACGCCACCGCGAGAATGCCGGTTCCGCCGCCGAGCCGCCCGGTGATGGGCGTGTACAGGTGCTGCACGTTGGCCAGCCGTTTCAACGCCGGTTCCGGCGCGATCGTCAGCGCTTCGCACAGCGGCGCGAGTCGATCCCGCAGCCACTCCCGCACCACGGCGTGTTCGTGCAAATTCTTGCGGCTGGTGAGAAGCCACCGCGCAATCCGCTCATCCTCCTCCGGGGTCTCGCCGCGCGGGGCGGTGCCGGCGAGGCAATCCGCCGCGACCTCCCCGGCCCGGACGCTCACCAGGCGCTCGGGGGTGGCGCCGAGAAAACACGAATCCTCGTGCCAGACGGCGAACACCGTGCTCGCCGGATACCACCGGGCCAACCGGTCCAGCGCCGCCCCCACGTCCGGGTTCGGCAACGGCGTGACCTCCTCCCGCGCGAGCACCACCTTCTCGAGACGCCCCGCGCGGAGCATCCCGGCCGTCTGGGTCACCAGGCGCTCCCAGCGCCGTCTCGCGTCCGGCGCCGCGAGTCCTTCCACCCGGCGCCCCGCTTCCCTCAGGACGCCCTCATCCCGCAGGCCCCCCGCTTCCCGCAGGACGCCCGCTCTATTTTCGGCGCCCGCGTCCGATCCGGCGCCCGCGCCCCTCCGGGCGTACGGCGTGGACTCCACCGGCGCCTCCGAACGCAGGTGCGCCTCGCACCACTGCGCCGCATCCGCCCACGCGTCGATGGCCGACTGCCCCGGCCGGACCACCGCCGCCACCGTGATGGTCCACCGGTCGCCGCGCTGGGAGAAGGTCACCCGCGGCAGCCACATCTTCGCCCGCGGCCAGCCCCGCCACGCGGCCCGCCGCGGCCCGGCGTCGAACGCCGCACCCCCCAGCCAGCGGACGGCCGAGGGATCCTCCGCCACCACCCGCGGCCGCCACCGATCCATGACGGGCGCCAAATCGGCGAGCGTCCCGGCGTCCCCGGCCGACGCCTCCACCGCCTCTCCCACGCCGAGCCACGCGCGGCCGGCATCGGCGTGGCGCGCGTACCAACGCGGGATCACGGCGCGACAGGCGACCGCGGTGCCGGCGAGATTCAGCGGTCCGTCCCCCCGCGCCGTGCCGAGGGCGATGGCGACATCCCCGGTCCTTCGGCTCCACTCGGCGGCCCGCTCCACCTGTGTGCGCAGAGCGTCGAGCGCGGCGGCCACGCCGGTCAACCGGATGTCGAGCTGACGAGCCATTCTCTCAGACTCCTTCGCAGCAGTTTCCCGGACGCGTTGCGCGGCAGCCGGTCCACCCAGAGGATCTTTCGCGGCCGCTTGAACCGCGCCAGCCGATCGGCGAGAAACGCCTCCAGCGCCGCCTCGTCCACCGCGTCCGGCCCGGTTGGCACGACGAAGGCCACCGGCACCTGGCCCCACTCCGGGTCCTCCATGCCCACGACCGCCGCCTCCCGGACCCCGGGATGCGCCGCGATGGCGTTCTCCACCTCGGCCGGGTAGATGTTCTCCCCGCCGGAGACAATCAGGTCGGTTCGCCGGTCGAGCACGTACAGATAGCCCTCGTCGTCCAGCCGGCCGATGTCCCCCGTGTGCAACCACCCGTCGCGCAGCGCTTCGGCCGTCGCGTCCGGGCGCCGCCAGTATCCCGGGGTCACGGTCGGACCGCGGACGATGATCTCGCCCGCCTCCCCCGGCTGCGCGGGGCGGCCCTCCACCATCACGCGCACCTCCGTCGGCAAAAGCGGCTTGCCGGACGACCCGAGTTTGCGCAGCCCGTCGCGCGGCAACAGCGTGCACACCTGGGACGCGGCCTCCGTCAACCCGTACGACTGCGCGACCGGCACGCCCAGCGCCTGACAGCGTTCGAGCAGGACCTTCGGCGCGTAGCTGCCGCCGAGAAGGACGCACCGCAGCGCGCCGGGATACGGCGCCGTCCGGCCCTCCAGCATCCGCGCCAGCATCGTCGGCACCACCGACAAAAGCGTCACGCCCTCCTCGTCGATGGCCCGGTTGACCCTGGCCGCGTCAAACCGCTCATGGGCCACCGCCGTCGTCCCGTAGATCAGGCTTCGCATCAGCACCGACAGGCCCCCCACGTGAAACAGGGGCATCGGCACCAGCCACCGGTCGCCCGGCAACACCCCGAGCTGCAGCGCCGACGCGAGCGCCGACGCGTAAAAATTGCCGTAGGTGAGCATGACCCCCTTGGGGTGGCCCGTCGTCCCGGAGGTGTACAGGATGGCGAGGACCTCATCGAGCCAAATTCGATCCCGCGCGACCCCCGCCCCCTCAGGCCACGGCGCCGTCACATCCCACACCGGCCGCCGGGCGCCCCGGTTCGCCACCGCCTCCGCCAGATCCCGCTTGGCGTCGTCGCACACCACCAATCGGACCTCGGCGTCCTCCAGCTGCCAGCGCATCTCCTCCGGCGTCAGCCGCCAATTGAGCGGCACCAGGATGGCACCGCGCTGGATGGCCGCGTGCAGGGCCACCGCCACCACCTCGGGGCGTTGCGCGATGAGCGCGACCCGGTCCCCCGGGGCCACCCCCAGCGAGGCGAGGACGCCCGCCGCCCGCGTGGCCCGCTGGTGCAGGGCGCCGTACGTCCACCGGACGCTGGGCGTCTCCAGCGCGAGATCGTCCCGCCGCACGTCCGCCTGCCGCGCCAACCAATCCGGCACGCTGGCGGCCGAGTCCAACCACGTCGTCCGCATGCCCATCCCCCCCCTCGATGACGTCGACCGAACGCGGACACACAACCGCCCCACCGAAAGTCGGCGGGGCCGGTCGTCAAGAAGCAATCCGAGGCGCGCTCAGGGCAGACGGGGGAACTGGGTGAAATCCGGCCTGCGCTTCTCCAGGAACGCCCGCGCGCCCTCCTTGGCCTCGTCGGTCATGTAGTACAACATGGTCGCGTCGCCCGCCAGCTGCTGCAATCCCGCCAACCCGTCCGTGTCCGCGTTGAACGCCGCCTTGAGGAAACGGATGGCGATGGGGCTCTTCTCGAGGATCTCGCGCGCCCACTGCACCGCCTCCTCCTCCAGCCGCTCCAGCGGGACCACCGCGTTGACCAGGCCCATGTCGAGCGCCTCCTGGGCGGTGTACTGGCGGCAGAGGAACCAGATCTCCTTGGCCTTTTTGTGACCGATGCTGCGGGCCAACAGCGTCGCGCCGTAGCCGGCGTCGAAGCTGCCCACCTTCGGCCCGGTCTGGCCGAAGCGCGCGTTCTCCGCGGCGATGGTCAGGTCGCAGACGACGTGCAGCACGTGCCCGCCGCCGATGCACCACCCCGCGACCACGGCGATCACGGGCTTCGGCAGCGTCCGGATCAACCGCTGCAGGTCCAGCACGTTCAGCCGCGGCACGTCGTCCGCGCCCACGTAGCCGCCGTGGCCGCGCACCCGCTGGTCGCCGCCCGAGCAGAACGCCTTGTCCCCCTTCCCCGTGAACAGCACCACGCCGGTCTCCGGATCGTCCCGCACGTGCTGGAACGCGTCGATCAACTCCATCACGGTCTCCGGCCGAAACGCGTTGTGGACCTCCGGCCGGTTGATGGTGATCTTGGCGATCCCGTCCGCCTTCTCATAGAGAATATCCTGATACGTCTTGACGGTTTTCCATTCCGGTATCACGCGGATCCCTCCCGTGCTCCCGCCGCCCCGCGAAATCGCCGCTCGGCGGCGGAGCCTTGTCCATCCTCCAGTATAACAGACGCCGGCGGGCGAATACGAACTGCCAACGGCCCCTGCGCCCTCCACTGTGCAATCGTCCCACGGTCTGCTATCATCCTGTTGGAAGACTACCGGGTCGCGAGGACCCCATCCAATGGGAGTGAATGATGTTGTCCTGGCGCAAGCGTTTCGATATCGCCTGGCGCATGTTGCGCCCGTTCACCCTGACCGCCTCCCTGGTGCCCACCCTGGTCGGGACGGGCCTCGCGGTGGCGCAGCACCACTTTCGCTGGGGCGAGTTTTTGGCGTTCCTTCTGGCCTCGGTCCTGATTCAATCCGCCACCAACATGTTCAATGAATACTTCGATTACCGCCGCGGGCTCGACTCCGAGGAGATGGTCGGCATCTCGGGGACCATCGTGCGCGACGGCATCCGCCCGAACGTGGTCCTGGCCACGGCCTGGACCCTGGTTTGCCTGGCGGTTTTGCTCGGCGTTTACATCTGCGCCACGACCTCGTGGTGGGTGGCGCTGGTGGGGACGGCGTGCATCGCCGTCGCGTACCTGTACTCCGGCGGGCCGAAGCCGTTGGCGTACACGCCCTTTGGCGAAATCGCCGCGGCCGCGTCGATGGGACCGACCATCGTGCTGCTGGCCTACTACATCGAGACCGGGTACATCAGCCCGTCCGCCTGGGCGGCGTCGGTGCCCATCGGTCTGCTCATCGGACTCATCCTGCTCGGCAACAACATCCGCGACATGGACCAGGACCGGGCCGGCGGACGCCACACCGTCCCCATCCTGATGGGCCGCGACCGGGGCAGGAAGCTGTTCGCCATCGTCTGCGCCCTGGTGTACGCGCTCACCCTCGGGTTCGTCGTCGCGGGTGTCCTGACCCCGTGGGCGCTGCTGGTCCTCCTGACGATTCCCTCCGCGGTGTACGTGGTGCGGCTCTTCTTCCGCCACACCGAACCGGCGAAGCTGCACCCGGCGGTCAAGGGCACGTCCATCCTCCTGTTCCGCTTCGGGGCCCTGATGTTCGCCGGTCTCTTGGCCGCGGCCTGGTTCCCGCTGCGCTGAGGGCCCGCGGGCCGGGGTCAGCCCTCCCCGGCGCCCCTTCTTTGGCTCCCCCTGTGACAAAGCACCCGCCGGGGCCGGTGATCCGGCGCCGACAGGTGCTTTTTACATTCCCCGGACCCGTCTCAGTTGCCGGCCGGGGTCGGCACCGGAGTGAGCTGGGCCGCACCGGCATCGACGTAGACGGTGGTGGGATTTGCGCCCGGTTGGCTCTGATCCACGTACTGCACCGCGATGAACCCGCCGGAGGGCGCGGGATTCTGGCAGATCACCCAATCGCCGCTGTGCACCTTCGCCACCACGCTGGCGGAACCGCTCGGGGCGCTGTACAGCGGGATCATGCCTCCCGCCGGAGCCACCACGCGATACACGTTCGTCAGCCCCACCTCCGCGCCGTCCACCCAGCCCGAGATGCCGCCCGCCGTCACGTGGTACCACAGCGTCACCGTGTTGCCCACCATCCCCTGGCGGATCCGATCCACCGTCACCTGCGTCCCCGCCGGAATCCGGGTGGCGGGCGCCGGGATGAGGCTCTGCCAGGTCGCCAGGTCGCACACCCCGGTCGCCGGCAGCCCGTGCTGTTGCTGGTACGACATCAGCGCGCTCTGCGTCATGGGGCCGAACACCCCGTCCGTCGTCAGCCCCGCGCCCACTGCCTGATTCAGCGCTCGCTGCAGCTGGCGGACGCCGGCTCCGGTCGATCCGATCCGAAGATTTCCGGGGAACATCTGATCCGCGCCCTGGTCCGGGTCCTGCCACACCGGCAGCGCGCCGTACGGATTGGATTGAATCGTCCCCACCGCGCCGGGGGTGACAAACACCGGTTCATCCGTCGACTGCGGCGACGGCGCCGGTTGTCCGGCGACGTACTGCGGGAACGACCCCGGCGCCACCTTCCCGGACTGCGCCAATCCGGTCATCAGCGTGGCGATCTTCTGCGACCACTGAGGATCGGTCGCGTAGTGCTCGTTCATCCCGTCGAGCGTCGGCCACTGGTAGAAGTGTGCGCCATCCTGGTCCAGATACCCGTTGCGCACGAACCACGCCTCGAATTGGATGGCGTAATCGGCCGACGGGAAGGTCCCCGCGGCGTTGGCGGGATCGGCGTCGTACGCCCCGTACCCGAACAGGTTGTTCTTCGCCTGCATGATGGCGCTCTTGCCCCATCCGGTCTCCAGCACGGCGTGGGCCGCCAGGTACGCGGCGTCCACTCCGTAACGCTGCTGCGCCCGAATGAACGAGTCGCCCAGTCCCGCCAGCGGCGACTGGTTCGCGGCGTACCATTGATCGATGGCCTGAGCGGTGATGCCGCCGGGCGCCGGGAACCGCAGATCCACCGTTCGAAACGGGTTTTCGTATGTACCGAGGAATTCTCCGGAGTACGTCCCGTCGCTTTGGGAGAGACGATAGAATTGCGTCGCGTGCGGCGAATGCCCGGGATTCACGTCAAGCGCCACGTACCGCTCACCCGGTTTCGCCCAGTTGGGCGGCGCCGCGCCCACCCATCCGGTGACGGAGCTGACGAACGAACCGTTGCTGTTGAGGTAATAGTATTCGGACGGGAAGTCCACCACACGGCGCGTCGACAGGTCGACCACAAAGCCGCCGCTGCCGGCGCGCTGCTTGGCGGCATCCAGGGTGGAGACAATCACCGGGGCCTGGGCGGGTGACGTGTAGGCCGCAAATCCGGCCTGGGTGAAGACCACCTGGCCCGTCCCGTCCTTGACGACGCCCCCCGGAATTCCCGCCACGGCCGCCTTCGCCTGGTCGAGGTCCGAGTACGGTCCCCCCACCACCTTGCCGTCCGCCGTGTACGCGTAGTACGACTGCTGGGTGGTCATCTTCCACTGGCTGCCCGTCCAGTCGTGCTGAATGCCCATGCGGTCGAGCAGGCCCATCAGATACCAGATGGGCATGTACGTGGTCGTGTTCCCCCCGGCCGGGTCCTGCGCCGCCATGCCGTTGACCCTTTTCACAGGCGTGCCGTTGATCTCAATCACCTGTGTTCCGGTGCCGATCTCGAGATTCGACAGATCCACACGCATCGACGAGGGGACCTTGAGATTCCAGTGGGTCCCGTCCCAGTCGCTGAGGATGCCGAGTTGATCCAGTGCCCGCTGCAGATACCAGATCGGCATGTAGGTGGTGTTCTGCCACGCGAACCCGGAGGGTTCCGAGACCACCCGGCCGTTGAGGAGGATCTGCATGGGTTTCAGTGTCCGCTCCGTGAGCCGCTCCCAGGTGGCGGGTCCGACCACCCCGTCGGGCGTCAGGTCGTTGGCCTTCTGAAACGCCTTGACCGCGCTCTGCGTCCCCGGGCCAAACACCCCATCCTCCGGCCCGGTGTAATACCCGGCCGCCTTCAGGATCTTCTGCAGCTGTACCACCGCGGCACCGCTGGCCCCCAGTTGCAGCGTCTGCTGCGCGGCGTGCACCGCCGCCGGCGCCCACACCGCGGGCAGGGCGGCTGCGGATGCGCCCGCCATGGTGCACAGCGCCATCCAAACCTTTCGGTTCACCATCCCATCCTCCTTCCATCTCAACCCGCGATTCCGATAGCGTGACGAGAGGGACGGCGCACCGCGCGTCCGACTCGCCCGTAAAGACGGGCGGGCCGCAGGGCTTGTTACACATGTCGACAAGCCCTCTCCCATTTCGAGAGAAGGAGGGGGAACTCCTGCAGACAAATGAAGGCCCTCGCATGGCGAGGGCCAGACATCCGGGCCGCGGCGCGGCCCCCCGCGACGCCGCGGGCAACCCCGACACCGGCCGCCCGCGGTCGTGCGCCAAATGCGGCTCAATTCACGAAGCTGAGAACGGTTCCTCCTGCAACGCCTGGGACAGGGCGTCCGCGTGGAACACCGGCTGCCTGCAGGCGTATCGCTCGCACACGTAGGCCGCCGGGCGCCCGTCCACCAGCCCCTGCTGGGCCACAAACGGAGCCAACTCCGCCACACGCGCTTGCTCCCCGGCCCCGTCATGGGCGAGGAGGATGGCGTTCGGCAGATACGCCCGTTGCACCACCCTGCGCATGGCCGCCACCTCCGGATCCTCCGGCGGACCGGCGATCACGATCTCCCGCCCCGGCCCGAGCGCCATCAGCAGGGCGACGCAGAAGTGGGTGTATCCGGCGGGGTGCTGGCGGGCCTCCGCCGCGCAGAAGGCCAGCTGGCGTTCCGCGATCCCGGACCACAGGGGATCGCCCGTGATGCGGGCGATGCGCACCAGATTCCAGGCGGCCGCCGAATTGGCCGACGGCGTCGCCCCGTCGTACACCTCTTTCGGCCGGGCGATCAAGGGCTCACCGTCCACCCCGTAGAAGAAGTAACCGCCCGCGGCATCGTCCCAAAAGAGGCGCTGCATCTCGGTCTGCCATTCGAGGGCCTGCGCCAGATGCGCGGGGTGGAAGGTGGCTTCGTACAGTTCCAACGCCGCCCACACCAGATAGGCGTAATCCTCCGCGTAGGCCGGGTGCGCCGCCTCCCCGTCCCGGTAACGGGCGAGCCACCGCCCGTCCGGGCGCCGCAGCCGGGCCTGGAGAAACGCGTGCGCACGCAGTGCCGCCTCAATCCACGCCGGCTCCGCGAAGACGCGTCCGGCGCGCGCCAGGGCCGCGATGGCCAGGGCGTTCCAACCGGTGAGGATCTTGTCATCCCGATGCGGACGAACGCGCCGTTCGCGGGCAAGGCGCAGCCGCTCGTGGGCCTGCGCCACCTCGTCCATCCACGCCTGCGGGCGCAGTCCCTCCTGCTCGGCGAACGCCTGCAGCGTCCGGCCGACCAGATTCGGAATGCTCCTGCCCTCGAAGTTCCCGGACGCCGTGATGTCAAAACACCGGCAATAGCGATCCCCCAGCGGATCGCCGAGGACCGCCCGGACCTCCTCCGGCGTCCACAGGTAATACCGGCCCTCCATCCCCTCCGAGTCCGCGTCCTCCGCCGCGTGAAAGGCGCCTTCCGGATGGCGCATGTCCCGCAGCAGATAGGTCAACACCTCGCGGCAGACGCGGGCGAACAGGGGACGTCCGGTCGCCTGGTACCCCTCGGTGTAGGCCAGCGCCAGCAGCGCATTGTCGTACAGCATCTTCTCGAAGTGGGGGACCAGCCACCGCCGGTCCGAGCTGTAGCGAGAGAATCCAAATCCGACGTGATCGTACAGACCGCCCCGGTGCATTCGCTCCAGGGTGTGCGCCGCCATCTCCACCGCCTTCGCATCGGCGTAAAGACGCCCGTAGCGCAGCAGAAACACCAGTTGGTGCGGTGTCGGAAACTTCGGCGCCTCCCCGAAGCCGCCGTACACGGGGTCGTACATCTCCTCGAGCTGCCGGCGCGCCGTTTGCAGCACCGACGCGTCGGGCGATTCGCCGGCACCGCCCTGCGCTGTGAGGGCGGTGCGCAGGTGGCGGACAATCTTGGCGCCGCTCGACCGGATGCGATCCGGGTCCTGCCGCCAGGCGCTCTGGATCTGCTCCAGCAGTTCCAACAGCCCGATGCGGCCGAACCTTCGCCGTTTCGGGAAGTAGGTGCCGGCGAACACCGGATGTTGATCCGGCGTGAGAATCACGGTCAGCGGCCAGCCCCCCTGCCCCGTCATGGCCTGGCAGACCGTCATGTAGATGTGGTCGATGTCGGGGCGTTCCTCGCGATCGACCTTGATGCTGACAAAGTGTTCGTTGAGGTACGCGGCCACCTCGTCGTCCTCAAACGACTCGTGGGCCATCACGTGACACCAATGGCAGGTCGAACTCACAAACCCCGTCGCAGCCCCGAAGGGCTACGAATAGCCGATGGACAAAAACACCAGCTTCGACTCCCTCGCGGCTTTCTGAAACGCCTCCGGCCCCCACGGAAACCAATCCACGGGGTTGTGGGCGTGTTGCAGTAAGTAAGGAGACTTCTCGTTTATCAGTCGATTTGGCTTCCTGTTCTCAACGGACATGGACACCGCCACTCCTTGGCCAGAAAAATGTGGTGCAGGTACAGTATACCCTGCCCAAGCACAAAGCGCCGACGGTTCAAGCCGATGCTCTGTGGTGGCTCCGCCGCCTGTCTGTTTGGTAGAGTGAAGGGCTGGGGAACCAGCCCCTCCTCATCAAACCGTACGTGAGGTTTTCCCTCATACGGCTTTCCGAT
>NZ_JAIMAV010000081.1 GCF_023511815.1 Alicyclobacillus sp. | reverse complement strand
TAGCCTTGTCGGTCGTCAGGAGGGCTTGGCGTCCAACGTCTTTGGCGTCACAGAACAAGACGCCATTTTCCAGACGACATTTCCCGGGCTCACGCCCAGCCAGGTTCGCGTTGCGTTAGAGGCCATCCAGGACAACGCGTACTATCTCCGCTATGAGCAGGGCAAGTTTTTTGCCAACGAGGAACCGACCATCAACAGTGTGCTGGCGCGAATTCGTAAATCGCTCACTCCGACTGAGTCGGAAGGCCTGCTGCAGGACATCACGAAGGCGGCATTCCGAAGCGACGGTGTGCTCTTTAAGGTGGAGCACAACATCGTGCATCCAGAGGACCTGCCTGATCAGGCGCATCAACCCGTGCTCGGCATCGTGTCGCTGTTCGCGGAGTCTGTGAATGTGGAGGACATCATCACCACTGCGGGGGAATACAAGGCGCGCCAGTACCAAAATCACGCGTACCTGTTGGTACCGGATACGGTCAAGGTGGTGCAGCGGGAATCAAGCCAGCCCTTGTTCGATGAAGACAAAACGAGCGAGGCCCGGGCGGATTTGGAAGGACTTGCACGTCAGGTCCTCGCGATGCAAAAGCTGGCCGCCAATCCGATGAACTTTGGCGTGAATCCGAGGTTTGTGGACACCCCGGACTTCAAGAAGAAGAGGTCAGAGCGCCATCAGGCCCTGCAGACGGCCGTGACGCTGGCGTATCGCCGATTCTATTATCCGACGGACAACGGGGTCTCCTGCCGGGAACTGGTTCGATCCGCCGGCGCTGAAAAAGGCGCTCCCCTCCTTCAACAGTTGCGCGAGATTTTGCTAGAGGAAGGGAAGCTGGTCGCAGGAACCTCCCCGACACGAGAAATCCTCACTGGACTTCGCGATGTGTTCTTCCAGGCCGGGGATGTGATTCTCATTCAGACGCTGTATGATAACGTTCGGTCGTTGCGTTCGTGGCCGCTGGTTGAGTCGAAGGGCTTTCTGGAGAACATCATTCGGGCCGGGGTGGAACAGGGCTTTTGGTGTGCCTTTTTGGAGAAGGATGGCCCATCGGATCACCAGGTGGAGTTGTATCACCAGGACAACTTTATCCCTCTATCGGTCAACATTTGGGACGGCCAGTACGGCCTTGTCACCGTGGCGGGTGCGAAAAAACGCGGTTGGTGGCCCACTGAGCAGGCGGCAGATGTGAGCGAGGAGGTCTTGCGTCTACTGGAGAACGGAGCCAAGACCCTCGCGGAGGTGACGGAACAGCTCGTTGCGGAACACAAGTTCACGCCCTCCGACGTGTCGGATGCGATCGTGATGCTGGTTCGGGACGGAAAGTTGGTCGCGTACGCAGGATCCCCGGTTCAACAAACCCGCCCCTCGGTGATGTGGCATCGTGCGCCCTTGTACACGCCGAGCCATGGGCATGTGGTGATTACGCAAAGAGATGCCCAGGGCCGGGGATGGTTTGGACGCGAACCTGGACCAGTTCCCGAGGCACCCAAGAGGCTTGAGCTCCGCGGTCTGGACGCACTCAAAAGGGTGTGGCCGCTGTTGAAACGGATCGAGAGCCTCTATCAACGCGGAGCGAAGTCAACGGTGGATCAGCTGGATCTCCTGGATCTCCAGGCTCCCGGCGGCGCAATGGCGTCTTTTGACTTCTCCTCATTGGCTCCGGAGAGTCTGCGCAGCATGGGGAGCACCTTCGAACACATCACTCATGCGTATCAGATCGGGCCTGATTCAGATCTCTATCTGTTGATCAAAGATGTGCAGACGGATTGTCCATTCTATCAGGAGCTGAAGAAGCTCGTTGAGTAAGAGGTGGCGTCGTGCTTGCGTCCGGATTTGACAATGACGCATTGGAGATTCAT
Organism: Alicyclobacillus sp.; assembly: GCF_023511815.1. GTDB lineage: Bacteria > Bacillota > Bacilli > Alicyclobacillales > Alicyclobacillaceae > Alicyclobacillus_H. Next base: position 10,040 of record NZ_JAIMAV010000081.1, on the reverse strand, counting down.
TACCGGAAGTATGTAGCTCCGCACGTGAGAACGGCTCCATGGGTCCTACGTGTAACAGAGCACAAGGACAAGCCTGCCCCGGTATTTGTCGTGAAGGAGCGGGTTCGTGTTTGGGGCGCTGAGTCGAATGTGTCCTCAGCCGCGCCTACGAGCGTCTTGAAGGAACGCGGGTATCTGTACGGACAGGCGCTTCGCCGATGCAGGCCTGTACTGCGGCGGATTTTAGCCCAGGTGTCGGATGAATCGGGCGTCCCCTTCGAGCTGAATCGTTTTACTGGGGAACGCCGCATCACCTTCCGCGGGAACCTGCCGCTGGATGCAGAGGCCGGCAGCAAGCTGGCGCTGTTGTTCAAGTTGCAGGAGCGCCTGACGGATATGGACCGAGTGGAGTTGATGGCCTGGCGAATTGAACGCTTCACGGCGGAAGAGGCGGCCTACTGGTTGACCCGGATCACACAGTTCGGGGAAGCGCCGAATCGCTGGGCACAGGCGGGATTGCGCCTTCTGCTCGGCGGACAACCGGGAGATCCAATGGTCCTCAACATGCTTCAGCAGTTGCGACAATAGGTTCTATGACGGCAAGCCATGTTGTAGGAGGCGTTTTATGGACCAGCTCGTGAGGACGAAAGACAGGCGGCTGATAGAGGCTGGCTTTCCTTGCCATCAAGTTGGGGCAGAGACGCAGCGGGAGCGTGACACAGGGCAGGCGCCGCCGACGCATCGATTGCACGTCTGGTGGGCCCGGCGTCCGCTGACTCCAAGTCGCGCGGCCATCTTGGGCTCCCTGTTGCCTGCCGATACGGATCCGGATTGGTTTTTGCGGCAGTTGGGGATTGAGAAAGTCCAGGCGCTGGTCAACGGAGAGGCGTGGACATTAGACGACGAGACCGCCGCGATGGTGTCTTGGGATGGAGATACGGGCGTCCTTGAGGTCAATGGCACCGTACTAAGGCGATTGGACCGCGAACAAGAATTTCGGAAACAGCAACGTTCTATTATAAGCGAGGCACTTAAGCGCAGTCCGCATCTCATGAACAGTGATGCGTTCGCACGATGGCTTGACTACTGTAGACCCATCAAGGAACCCTTTCCTCACGAAGGGGATCGTCTCACCGCACGTCGCGTCGCAGCAGACCCGGCATGGTTCAAGGCGTTACTAGGCTGCCTAGCCGAAACAGGGATGAGGATTCCGAACCTGTATGGATACAAGCGAGCGTATACGAGGCCTCCCGAACGTTTATCACGCGACCTGGTCGTTCTGGATCCAACAGCTGGTGGAGGTTCCATCCCGTTCGAGGCACTTCGTTTGGGGTGTCGAGTGATAGCTAACGATTTGAACCCCGTCGCAACCGTCATACTTCGAGCCACACTGGAGTATCCCTTGCTGTTTGGAGCCGGGCTCTCGACGGGCATTCAACGGTGGGGAGATCAACTACTCGCCAGACTTGAAAAGCGTATAGGAGACCTGTTTCCATCTGCTAATACAGCGAACAGCGTTGATACCTTTCAGCTGAATTCCGATGAAGAAACAGGAGCGATCCGGCCTGGAGAGCGGGTAATGACCTACATCTACTGCCGCCAGGTCACGTGCCCACATTGCGGCGGAGAAGCCCCATTGCTCAATACATGTTGGTTGTCGAAGTCGGGGGACAAATGGGCCGTGCGGATCGTGACAGATGGGACGCCGCGTGGCGGAAAGGTCTGGTTTGAGACGTACCGGGTGAAAGGAAGCAAGGGTCCGAACGGAGAAGACCCAGACTTTGCCACGGTGAGCGACGGCGTCGGTACCTGCGTGCACTGTCGGCAGGCGATTTCGGCGGATGAGATCCGAGCTCAAGCCCGCGGAGAGTCGCCACACGGGAGGTGGCAGGACCGGCTGTACTGTGTGGTCGCGGTGCGGTATCAACGGAAGCTGGGCAAGGACGGGCAGCCCATCCGGTACGCCAGTGGCGATCGCGCTGGCGAGATTCGCACCGAAAAGGTGGTGTTCTATCGGCCGCCGAACGAGATCGATCTCGCCGCACTTCGTGAAGCTGAACGCCGCCTGGCGGAACGTTGGGATGAGTGGGATGCTCAGGGGCTCATTCCGACGGAGAAGATTCCAAAGGGACACAAGACAAGCGAGCCGCTGCGCTTTGGCATGACTCGCTGGTGCGACATGTTTACGCCCCGCCAGTTGTTGGGACATTTGACGTTGGTGGAGGAACTGAACCGGCTCAAGCCTGAGATCTTGCGTGAGCTGGGTGAGGATCGTGGGCGGGCGGTTGTAACGTATCTCCAGTTCGCCATTGACAAGGGGCTGGACTACAACAGTAAGCAGACACGGTGGGAGTACACGCGTGGGATCGTGAAGGGAACTTTCGGGCGCCACGATTTTTCGCTCAAGTGGACTTTTGGAGAGATGGTATTTTCAGGCCCGAATTCGGGGTTTCGATGGGCCCTATCTCAAGTCGTGGACGCGTACGAAGGGATTGCAGGATTACTCCAGAGACCTGGCTTCGATGACCAGGTGAGAGAAGCTCATGTCTCCATTCGATGTGGCACGGCGGCATATCTGGACCTGCCAGACGGTACAGTGGACATGATTTGCATGGACCCGCCGTACTACAACAATGTCCAATACGCTGAGCTTTCAGACTACTTTTATGTATGGCAGCGCCGCACGCTTCGAGACCTCTATCCTGGGTTATATGACCGTCTTTTCACAAACAAGACAGATGAAGCCGTCGCCAATCCGGCTCGTGACGGTTCCACGAAGAAGGCGACGCTAGAATACGAGCGGATGATGGGGGAGGTCTTCACCGAGTGCCGCCGAGTGTTGAAGGACGATGCGGTTATGTCTCTCATGTTTACACACAAGAAGCAAGAGGCATGGGAGGCTCTAACCCGGTCACTAATTGACGCTGGGTGGATAATCACGTCAACGCTTCCAGTGGAATCGGAGTCGGAGCAATCGACGCATCAAAAGGACATGGCTGCCGCGGCCAGCTCCATTTTCATCTGTTGCCGTAAACGCCTCACCGAACAAACCGTACCGGCCACCTGGTCCGGCTTCGGTGGGCGCGGGGTGGCCAATCAAATCCGCGAGGCCGTTCGAGAGGCATTGAAAGAATTTGAGCCACTTCGGCTGAACCCAGTCGACGAGATGGTCGCCAGTTATGGGCGGGCCCTGCAGGTCCTCTCGCAGAACTGGCCGGTGTTGGACGGAGATGAGCTAGTCAGTCCGATCCGGGCCATGAACGAGGCCAGTGCCGTGGTGGCTCAATATCAGATTGCGCGGATGACGGACGGACGCATCCGGGTGGAAGACCTCAGCCCTGAGGCGGCCATGGCGTTTACGCTGTACGGGATCTTCGGGCTGCAGCAATTCCCATACGACGAAGCGCTCAGCCTGTCGCGGTCCTTGAACATTCGCCTCGAGACTCGTCCGGCTGGATACCGGGTGGAGGGACGAATGATTGGGATCAACACGCAGGTGTCTGGACGACGGACGCAGGTCACGGACGAGACGGGGTATTTCGCGCCGCTGGTGAAGCGGGGTTCGAAGCTGCGTCTTGCGTTGCCGGAAGAGCGCAATCCGCGACGGCTGCGGGATCCGCAGACGGAGTGGGACGTGTTGCACGGGTTCATCATGGCTTATCGAGAGGGGGATGTGCCGGTCGCACGGGCGTACCTAAATCAGCACGCGGCGAGTCGCCACCAACTGATTCTAGATCTGCTATCCGTTTGGTCCGCTCGTGCCACCGATGAGAAGGTGCGAAAGGAAGCGAACGCCCTACTCTTTAGCATTCGTTCGGTTTGAGAGGTGACGTCTTTTGTCGAGTTGGACGGAGGCGGAGATGGGCATACAAAATGGTCTCGCATCCCGTGAATGGGAGTACCGGTATCGCACCTCCAGCTTGGTGGACGGCCGTCCGGTGGACATTCTGAGCGATTTTTACATTCCTGCTCTGCAGCTCGCGACCCGATACGATCGGGTTGCGGGCTACTTCCGATCCACGTCTCTGGCCGCCGCGTCACAGGGGTTCTCCAGCTTTGTGCGTCGGGGAGGCCGCATGCGCCTCATCGTTGGCGCGGATCTTGATCCTGTGGACGTCAAGGCGATCTTGGATGGCAATATGATGCGTTTAGAGCACCGGCTACAGCAGGAGTTGTCGGACGTGCAGGCGTGGCCGGAAGACGTCCAAAACGGCGTCGCCCTGTTAGCGTGGATGGTCGCCCATGATTATCTTGAGGTGCGCGTTGCGTTTCGGCTACACCAACAGACGGGAGAGCCGATTCCGTTTGACAGCACGGAAGACGGGTATGTGCATGAAAAATGGTTCGTGCTGTATGACGATGCGGGGCACCGCATGTACGGTTCAGGCAGCCTCAACGAGTCCAGGACAGCATTGAGTCGAAACGCGGAGAGTTTCGATGTCCATTGTGACTGGTGGGGAGAGCGGGAACGCTGGCGCTGTGACGACGCCGTGCGCACGTTTGAATCGTTGTGGGAAGGCAAGGTACGGCACATCCCGGTGTTCACCCTGCCGGACGCCGTGAAGAAGCGGCTTGTGAGCTTTGCGGAAGGGAAGCGGGTGCTATGCGAGATCGACGGCAGAAAGGTCTCCGTCACCGCGGCGACGCTCTCGGTCCAGGAGTTGTTGCGGTTTGCGGTGGTGAAGGATGCTCCCCGGATGCGGGGGGGTCAGTACGTTGGCATGGAGACGGCCCCCGTTGAGCCCTGGCCACACCAATGGGTGGTGGCGCGTCGCCTGGTGGATGGATGGCCGTACACATACATGCTTTGCGACGAAGTGGGCTTGGGTAAGACGATTGAGGCGGGATTGGCGTTTCGCTCGCTGTATCTGGCCGGGCTCGCCCGGCGCATTCTGGTCGCGGCACCTGCGGGGCTCACCATCCAATGGCAGCGCCAGATGGCCTCGAAGCTCCTGCTGCCGTTTGCTCGGCTGCAGTCATCCCCGAACACCGTTCATCAATGGCTGTTGCCCCAAGAACATGAGTTGCCAGCCCAGGAATTGTACAAGCCGGATTTACTCATTGTTTCAACGGGGCTGTGGTTACGGGATGGGCCCGCAAAGGATCTGACCCGTGTGGAGCCGTTTGATGTTGTTCTTGTCGATGAAGCCCACATGGTGCGACGGCGGAATGCCAGCGCTGGTATGGACGCGCACCCCGACTATGGAAATCTATATCGTTTTGTTCGAGACAAGCTGAAGCCGAAGGCGAAGAGCCTGTGGCTCGCCACAGCGACTCCGCTCCAGTTAGACATGGTTGAGGTCTGCGATCTCCTCGCGCTGACGGGTAGAGTCAGCGGATTTCAGTTCGAACCGATGCTCGTGGAGGCGTTCTATCAGGCGCTGGATAAACTTGTATCCGGACGTGACCTCACGCCGATGGAGTGGATTTGCATGAAGCGGGCCGTCCGCAGCCTGCAACGGCATGACGAGAGACTGTGGGAGTACTATGAGCAATCGTTCTTCAACGGGAGAACGCGCTCTGCGCTCAATCGTTGGGATGACTCCGGCATGCCGTCTCGCCCGCGGGACGTCGATGAGCTGCGCCGCGTCATTCTGCTTTCGGCGCCGCTTACCCGGGTCATGATGCGCCATACGCGGTCGTTATTGAAAGAGTACCGGAAGAGGGGGCAACTCAAGGCAAACCTCGCGGATCGGGTGGTGGAGCCCGTGGAGGCCATCCGATTTAACGATGTTGAACAACGGGTGTATGACATGCTGAACGCGTACTGCCGGGGATTGAGAGAGAGGCTCGGCCCGAAACATCGGACCGTCGTCCGGTTCCTCGAAAGTCTGTTGCGCCTTCGTTTTGCGTCCAGTCTGTACGCCTTCGAGAGGACGGTGGAGCGGAGGATTGAAAGGGTAGAACGAACGCTTGCACATCTACGCGACAGGCAGGAATCACAGCGGCTGGAAAGTGCGGATTTAGATGAATCCGTCGTGTATGAGAGCGAGGACGAGGGGGACGGGGCCGCTATCGAGGGGCTCCTGTCACATCGGCGGGCGGATGTTCTCGAATGGGAGGCCGAGCAACTGCGTGAGATGCTCCGGGAGATGCGCCGGACGCGGACAACGGCCAGTAAGATGCAGCGGCTGTTGGAAGTGCTGGATAACCGGCGGGATCGAACCACAAAGCATATTCGGCAAACCGTCATTTTCACACGGTTCTACGACACACTAGAGCATATCGTGCAGACGTTGCTCGAGCGCACGCCCGGCATTCGCCTTGGCACCTATTCGGGGAGAGGCGCCGCCTGCTACAACCCCGAGTACGTGGAATTGGATCGCGAGGAGGTAAAGGAGCGGTTTCTTCGCGGCGAGATAGACGTTCTGGTTTGCACCGATGCCGCTGCGGAAGGTCTGAACCTGCAGACGGCGGATCTATTAATCAACTTTGATCTCGGTTGGAATCCGATGAAAATTGAACAACGGATTGGCCGCATTGATCGCATTGGACAACGACATCCGATTGTTCGCGTGATGAATCTCTGCTATGCCGGAAGCGAAGAGGACGTGGTATACGGTCGGCTGCTAGCTCGTTTGAAACAGGCCAACGTCGTCGTGGGACCGCAACAGTTATCTCTTCTTCCCGTGCGGCCTGAGGAATTTCAAATGTTGGCAGATGGTGAGGTCACCGCCGGTCAGCTGGAGGAAAGAATTCGGCAGCGGCTTGAGGAAGAGCAACGGCGGCAGGGCACGATGGAGATTCCCGCGCAGGAACTGTACGAACTTTACCAGCGGATGTTGCGGATGGATGAGACGTACGCCCAATCGCAAAGTCCAGTTCGCCTGGAGGACATTTGGCGAACGCTGACCGACTCGGAGTATCTTGCCCAACTCGGGTGCCGAGTTTTGCCGACCGCGAAGGGAGACGTGTTCGTCGTTAACGGCGTCCCCGGGATTCCTGACGGCACCCGGCTCACAGTGTCTCGGACCTTATATGACGAGGGATTGCCGGATGGTGGTCGAATCCACTTTGCCTCGTACGGGGATCCATATTTCGACGCACTCTTGTCGCACGTTTTGGACAAAGGGTTGCCTGTGTGCATTCGTCGCGTGGAGGCGGTGCCGGATGACGCGTCGTCCATCGACGGCTCATTTCTTGCCGCCCAACGACCTCTGCGGATCTCTCGGGTCGGATACCTCGTTGCGTGCCGTGCACAGGACGGGACGCCTTGCACAAGGCGCGTGACATCGTGGCGTGATCTCGAGAACTTAGATGAGATAGATTCCGGGCGAGCCATCACAGATGAGGAAGCCACAAATTGGGAGCGTGAGCTCACGCACGAATTGAGGGACTGGGCCGAACACATTCGTGGTGCGCAACGAGCACAGGATTTCAATGAGGATGTGGCACGATTTCATGCCTGGCTCACGCGAGTGACGGCGCATCGGTTACTGATGGAAGTCAATGGTCATCAGGTGGCGAGTCAGATGACGGCGGGCGCGGCGCTTCGGCAGTTTGAGCAGCGCTATTTGGAGAGCGAAGCCAAGCGCATACCCTTGGTGCGTGTAGATCTTCTCAATCGTTTCGCGGATGACGCGTTGATCCCGATTGAACCAGACACGTTCAGTTCATTCGGCAGATGCAGTCTTCCGATTGCGCGACCTATGCTGACCGCTGCACACAGCTATGCGCAACGGCTTGCACAATGGCTGAAGTCGGGTCAGAAGGCGGTCAACCTTGAGCGACTGCTGGAACGGTTGGAAGATCAGGAGAAGGAGTTGGAAGCGAAGTTGGAGGCGAAGTTGTAATCGGGTGGCCATCATTCTTTTCATTCTCAGTGGCGGCCCTTCCTATCCACGCTTAACTGGGGCCGCCGTGAAACAGGACTCAAAATATCGAAAGACTTGCGTTAGTCTAAACGGGGGGTTCCGTCGAACCTGTCGCGCAATCGATAGGCTCATCGTGTCGAACCTTCACGGGCGAGGAGGTTATTGAAATGGGACGCATTGGATTTGGGTACGGGAGTGAGTGGCATCTGCTCCGCTATTTAGGCAGACATCGTACTCGATTGAACGCGTTGATCATGGAGGCAGCGGGGTGGGCACCTGGTTCATCCATTGAATGGCTGGATTTCAGGTTCGGGAAGCCGCAGCGCATGTTGGATGCGGAGTGGACCGGCCTGCAATTCCTCGATAAAAACCAATACCCGGAGATCCACCTCGCCTGGCAGCGCACATGGCCTCAACGGGGGCAGGATATGAACTGGGATGCCATCGCCTGGGTGCATACGACTGGAGGGGGACGACCGACCCTGCTGCTGGTGGAAGGAAAGTCGCACCCGGAGGAGCTGACGGGTTCTTCCTGTCGCGCTACTGAGCCGTCCCTGAGCAAAATCCAAGCCGCGCTCGACTGGACGAAGGCGCGGCTCGGAGTGGTTCCTGAGAAAGTCTGGACCAAAAAATACTATCAGTTTGCGAATCGCCTGTTTGTCCGGGAATTTCTAGGTGATTTTGGGTGCTTTAACGTATTGTTAGTCAATCTGTATTTCCTCGGAGACGCCCTTCCATGGGACGTGAGGGGGTGTCCCCAGACTCGCGAAGAATGGTATGGCCACCTAGACCATATGAGGGAGCATCTAGGAATCACAGAGGAAGCTCTGTCGGGGAAGGTCCTGGACGTGTTCGTTCCCGTGGACGGGAAGTTCTAGCCAGCTCCCTCACCCCGTCCGCTTCGGCATCTGGACGGCCATCGCCCACAGAATCAGGACGATGGTCAGGATCCCAGGGATGACGGTTGCCCAGTATTGACCTTCCTCAAAGTGACCCAAGAACGGGTGCACCAAGAACCAGAGGCCACAGGCCAACACCACCCAGTTTTGCCACACCCGCGGGCCTGGTACGCCGGTGACGCGGGCGGCCCAGACAGACGCTGCAATCTGGATGACGCCAACCACCACGCTGGCGTACGTCGCCGGGGCGATATGGGACACGCCAATCCCCCACGGTGCCACCAGCGTCCAAACCCCAAGGACTGCACACGCCCAATGTTGCCATTTCACTGCCGTATCCCCCCACGGTGTTCCTGCGTTGCGCAATGATCTACAGTCTCCCGGCACCTCCGGCCGACGGGACGGTCCTTGCCGCCCGTTTGCAAGGAGACTTCCGGAAGCACAAGCTCCATCGTTCCATTGTTGTTTATCGTTTCCGCTGATTTGTCGAACATGCATGGTGCGGTCGGAGCGTAGAATGTTCCATGATCTGCGGAAAAATGGTAATCTTCCATTGATCCATGTCATGTACGATTGCGTGAGGACTGGACTGCGGGAGGTTGATCATGTTCTATCCGCTCTATTGCAGAGGGTATCAAGCCGTGATGCGTGCCACGTCAAAAATGCTGGCGTGGCGGGAGCCGGAGGTCATCCGCGGGGCCCACGCGTTGTCGCAGTTGCCGGCTGCGATTCGGGAGAGAGGTGTCGAGCGCGTCCTGGTGGTCACGGACCGCGGCGTCCAGGCGGCGGGCATTCTCAATGAGGTGTTGGACGGTCTTCGGCGGCAGGGTATTTATGCGGTGGTGTACGACGAGACGGTGCCGAATCCGACGATTGGGAACATCGAGGACGCGCTGGCGGTGTACCACGGCGAGGCGTGTAAGGGGATTGTGGCGGTGGGCGGCGGATCGCCCATGGATTGTGCGAAGGGGGTCGGGGCGCGCGTGGCGCGGCCGGATCGGACAATTCCGCAGATGAAAGGGTTGTTCAAGGTCCGCCGGCGGATGCCGCCCTTGTTTGCGGTGCCCACGACGGCGGGAACGGGCAGTGAAGCGACGCTGGCGGCGGTGGTGTCCAATCCCAAGACGCGCGAGAAGTACGCCCTGATGGACACGGCGCTCATCCCGGATGTTGCCGTCTTGGATCCGACGTTGACTTTGGGGCTGCCGCGGCAGGTGACGGCCACGACCGGGATGGACGCGCTCACCCACGCGGTGGAGGCGTACATCGGGAGGAGCAACACGCCGTACACGGAGCAGTGCAGCCGCGAGGCGGTCCGGATCATCTTCCAATCGCTCGTTCACGTCTA
>NZ_JAIMAV010000080.1 GCF_023511815.1 Alicyclobacillus sp. | reverse complement strand
ACCGCCAACGCGGACGTCAGCCAGAACAAAAGGTCGAGCGAGGGCCGCAGCCACCGAAACCAGCGGCTCGCTCCGGTGACCGTGTTGTACACGTCGAACACGGCCCCCATCGCCGCGCCGCAGGCCATCAGCGCCGCCAGATACGTCCACTGCGCCGCCATGGCTACCGAAACAACCGCCCGACCACGCGTTTCTTCTGCGCCTGCTCGCTGACGTACGCGACGCGGTTGACCGTGCCCTCAATCTCGACAATCCCCTGCTCCAGATCCAGGTGCTTCATGTGCAGATTGGTGCCCTCAATCGTCAACGGCCCGGCGGACGTCACCAGCGCGAACGCGTTCGCGTCGAAGCGCTCGACGCTCGAGACCCCGGTGACCTGAACCCACTTGCGCCCCTTGATGGAGATGTCATGCGGTTGTGCAGACGCCATGCGTCAACCCTCCAACCTGTCCCTGGTCTGATTCAATCTATGAGCCGGGTGGCATCGCTAGAACCCCTCCCGAGACAGGGACTGGACGGCGCCCATGCCGGGCACACCGCAACAAAGAAAGGACCGGCCGAAACCGGTCCTTCAATCCCTCTCATCTTCCTCGTCGTCCGGGTCCTCATCTCCGCCGGCGGGTCCGGTGGCCGAAAGGAGTTCGTACATCTCCCCAGCCGCATCCTTGCGGGGATTCTCGAGCAACCGCAGCACGCGCACCTCGACCGTCCGATTCCCGTAGCGCAGGGTGACGATGTCCCCCGGGACGACCTCGGTCCCGGCCTTCGCGACGCGGCCGTTGACCGCGACCCGGCCGGCATCGGCCAACTCCTTCGCCACCGTTCGGCGCTTGACCAACCGGGAGGACTTCAGGAACTTGTCGATCCGCAATTTACTTGGTCAGTTCCTTCAGCCGATTGCCCGGTTTGAACGCCGGAACCACCGACTCCGGAATGGAGATGACCTCTCCCGTCTGCGGGTTGCGCCCGGAGCGAGCGGAGCGTTTGCGCGTCTCAAAGGTGCCGAACCCGATGACCTGCACCTTTTCACCGGCGGCCAGGGCTTCTTCAATGGCGTTGAACACGCTGTTGACCGCCGCCTCCGCGTCCTTCTTCTTCAGGCCGGTCTGTTCCGCGACCTTGTTGATCAGATCCACCTTGTTCACGTTCCAAGCCCCCTTCATCGCATGTCAGACTCTCTATTCGTCCTGTCCCCCGGAATTCCTGCTGCCACAGAGGGACCGCGGCGGAAAAAGTCCCCGCCGTCACCGTGGATGGCGCGCTTCCCCCCGCGCCTTGACCTCATTCCACAGGGCGTCGAGCGCCGCATCGTCCAGGTCGGACAGCTTTTTCCCGCGTGCGGCCGCCAGCGCCTCCATCCGGCGAAACCGGTCGGCGAACTTGCGCGTCGCCCGGAGCAGGGCCTGGTCCACGTCGAGATCGAACCGGCGCGCGAGATTCGCGGCCGCGAACAACAGATCGCCAAACTCCTCCCGGACGCGCTCCGGGCGCCCGAGGCGGATCTCCTCGGCCAGCTCCTCGGCCTCCTCGATGAGCTTGTCCGCGATGTCCTGCGCCCGCCTCCAATCGAACCCCGCCTCCGCGGCCAGCCGCCCCGCCTGGATGGCCACCTGCGCGGGCGGGCGGGCCCACTTCAGGGGCGCCAGCGCCGAGGTGTCCTCCGGTTGGCCGCCCGCTTCCCTCGCCTTGGCGGCGCGCCACACCCGCTGTGCCTCCGCCTCATCACGGGCGTGGACATCGCCGAACACATGTGGATGCCTGCGGATCAGCTTGTCCGCCAACGCCCGGTACACGTCCCGGACGGCGAACGCGCCCTCCTCCGCGCCGATCTGGGCGTGCAGCAGGACCTGCAACAACAGATCGCCCAGCTCGTCCGCCAGTGCGTCGGGATCATCCCGGTCAATCGCGTCGGCCACCTCGTACGCTTCCTCAATCACGTAGCGCCGCAGCGACGCGTGCGTCTGTTCCCGGTCCCACGGACACCCGCCGGGCGCCCGCAGACGCCGCACCAGATGGGTCAAATACCACGGGTCGCGGCGAAGCGCCGCCGAGAGAGGAGACGCCGGCGGCACATACAGGCTGGTCAAATGGTCCACGAAGGGGACGCGGTCGATCTCGTACAGCGGCATCCGCTCGATCCGGGCCTCTCCGGGGACGCCCGCGGCGCGGACGAGGACCACCGGGTGCTCGTCCGGGTACACCTCCATCAGCGTCAGCTTTGTGTCCGAAGCGATGGCGGGGCTGTAGACCTGCAGGATGACGGTGTGCGTCTGCGGTTGCAATCGATCCCCCGACAGATCCATCGCGTCGAGCAACAGCAGGCCCTCGACGGGATCGACCCCGACGGCCGCAAGGACGCTGTCGAGAAAACTCTGTCCGGCCCCCATCTCCACCTCGACGCCCGCGTCGGACGCCGCGCGCACGAGTTCGCGGACGGACCGCTCCGCCACCGCGGGGTGGCCGGGCACCGCGTACACCAGCTCGCCGGATTTCTTCACCGCCTCCAGCAGGGTGCGGACCATTCCGGTGTAGACCTCATCGAACGCGCCCGACCGCTCGTACCATTCGTCCAGGGTGGTGAACCGCACCCCCCGCCGTTCCAACGCCGGCACGACCGGATGCACCCGCGTGCGTAGAATCACCGGGCGACCCGATTCGAGCATCTCCAGAGTCCCTGTCGGCAGTCCCGCCCAACTCCCCGGGCCCAGGCCGACCACATAGATCTTCGGCATGCGCGCCCTCCTCGACGCCATGGTCACATCCGCAACAATCCAAGCCGCTCAAACCAGGCCGCCACCCGCGGACCGACGGTGGGTATGGCCTCCAACTCGGAGCGAGACAGGGCGCCGGCGGCGGCCAGCGCCACGGTGTAGAGCGCCAGCCCCACCCCGACCATCACCGCCACGGCGGCGGCCACCGCGGTGCGGGGCAGCTCCCAGCCCCCCCAGATCGCCCACTGCCGGCTCATGGCGAAGACGATTCCGCCCATGACCAGGGTGGCCATCCCCGGACGAAGCCCCCAGTTCCGCCAATCCCACCGCACGCCCAGATGGCGCCGCACGGCCCAGGCGTTCAACACCGCCGCGACCGCGTATCCCAGCACCGTCGCCCAGGCGGCCCCCTGGATCCCGTGTTCCGGAACCCACAGGAGATTGCCCGCCACCTTGAACACGGACCCCACGACCAGATGGATCACGGGCAGGTAGACCCAGCCCGCCCCCTGCAGCACCGCGGCCAGCGTGGTCTGCACGCTGGCGAACACCGTCGCGCACGCCATGGCCCGGATGGCCGTCGTGCCCGCAGTGTCCTTGAACAACGCCACGTCGACGGGGGCGGCCAGCAGCATCAGACCGACCGCGGCGGGCAGCGACAAAAGCACGGTCAACCGGATCGCCTGATCCACGCGGTCCTCCATCAGGCGGCGGAACCCGAGCGTGAACGCCTCCGATACCGCCGGCATCACGGCGATCCCGATGCCCGAGGCCAACGTGGTCGGCAACATCATGAGTTTGAACGCCCGCCCCGCCAAAAGCCCGAATTCAGCCGTCGCCTGCGCCTGGGACTCGCCCGCCTGTTTGAGCAGATTGACCACGGTGACCACATCGACATTGTTCATCAGCGGAACCACCAACGCCCCCAGGCTGATGGGAAACGCGTAGTAGAGCAGGCGCCGCCCCGTCCGGCCCCAGCCGGCTCGCCCCTTCCGAACGCCGGATGCCGGTGCGGGATGGTGCGCCACCCAATAATACCCGAGCAGGACCAGACCTGCAAAAGCGCCCGTCACCGCGCCGAACGCGGCGCCCGCGGCGGCGGCGGCCTCCCCGTACCCCATGCGCATCAGCCACACGGCCAACACAAGAATGGTGACGACACGCACGAGCTGCTCAATCACCTGCGAGGCGGCTGTCGGAACCATCCACTGGAATCCTTGAAAATAGCCGCGCAGCGCGCTCATCACAGGCACCATCAACAACGCCGGCGCGATGGCCCGAATCGCCCAGGCGGCCCGTGCGTCTCCCGCCACCCGCGCCCACTGATCGGCTCCGAAGAACAGGATGGCAAACGAGATCCCCCCGGCTGCGGTCAGCATCCAGCTCGCCAGCCACAGCGTCTGCCGGATGCCCGCCTCCTCCCCCATCGCCAGCTGTTCCGACACCAGTTTGGAGATTGCGACCGGAAACCCGGCGGTCGCGATGGCCAGGAGCGTGGCGTAGATGGGATACGCCATCTGGAACAGGCCCATGCCCGCGTCCCCGATCACGTTCTGGAGGACGATGGTGTACACGGAGCCCAGCAATTTCGCCACCATCGCCGCCCCCGCCAACAGCATGGCGCCGTGGACGAAACCCCGTTGCGGCGGCACCCGCCATCCCCCCCGTGTCCAGGATATCGTTAATCTATATGGACACGCGGTGGAGGATAGTCCAGCGGCATGGAAAAGCCCGCAGACACCTGCGGGCTTTTATTCCGGCCATTCATTGAAGGACGTACACGAATCGATGACAACTATTGCTCCATCTGCTTCGCCAGGAATCCCGCCGCCGTTTCACACAGCTTTTTCTCCAGTTCACCCATCTTGACGCCCTCGTCGCGCGAGAGCAGAATCACCGCGCCGATGGGGTCGCCCGCGGCGACAATCGGGGCGATCACGCGGGACGTGAACCGCTCGTTGCGATCCCGCACCACCGTGTATTCACCCGCCTGCGCATTGACGACGGTTTTGCGGTCCTCCATCGCCTGCTCGACGTCGTCGCTGATCGGCTTGTCGAGGAAGTCCTTCTTCGGGGCGCCGGACACGGCGATGATGACGTCCCGATCGGTGATGAGTGCGATGTGTCCGGTCGAGTCCGCCAGGGATTCCGCGTATTCCTTCGCGAAATCGCCCAGCTCCCCAATCGGGGAGTACTTCTTCAGGATGACTTCTCCATCGCGATCTACAAAGATTTCCAAGGGATCTCCTTCCCGAATGCGCAGCGTCCGTCGAATTTCTTTCGGAATCACAACACGACCGAGGTCATCAATCCTACGTACGATGCCTGTTGCCTTCAAACGATGATCCCCACCTTTTTATCCTGAAGTTGCAAAACCCGTCTCGCTCACTCACCTCTGAACCGTGGCTGCCCACATCCGGCGTGTGCCAGTTTGTGTCTGACCCCTCTGCGGATTCCTGACGTGCACTTATTATGTTGCGGCTTCCATCGGGGTATTCACCTGCCGGCCCGCACCCGGCGGCGCGCCGGGTGCGCCCTTCTGCCGCCGGTGCCGCGCTCGGGCCTCGCCTGACCGCGGTCACAGGTCCTTTTCCGCCACCTTGAGCTGGATGTTGGCCGCCTTCTGCGCGTCGTCGTAGATGGCCTTCTCCTTGTCGTTCTGCGCCTGCGTCAGCAGCGTCTGCTTGATCTCGTCCTTGACCTGGTCAAACGGTTGCTGCGTCCGCTTGTCCACGCGGATGATGTGGTAACCGTACTGCGTGTGGACCGGATCGCTCACCTGCCCAATCGGCAGGGATTTGACCGCCTTGGCGAAGTCGGGATCGAACGAGGAGACCGGCTGATCCGCGTACTGGCCGTGGTTCTCCTTCACGCCGGGGTCCGTCGAGTACTGGTCGGCCAGCTTTTCAAAATCCGCCCCGCTCTTGAGCTTGGCCTCGATTTGCTTCGCCTGCGTCTCGCTGGAGACGAGGATGTGATGCACCGTGACCATCAGGTAGTCGTCCTTGTGCTGGTCGTAGTACGACTGAGCCTGCTGATCCGTCACCTGCAGGTCCTTTGTCTGATCCATCAGGTACTGCTGCAGGTACTGGCTCTTCAGGGCCAGCCGGGCCAGGTCGTCTGCGCTGACACCGAGTGATTTCATCTTCTGCTCGACCTCGTCCTGGCTCTTGTACTGGGAACCGACCAGCTCCTGAATCGCCTGATCCGCCAACTGGCGCGCCTGGGCGGGATCG
The DNA here is from genome assembly GCF_023511815.1 of Alicyclobacillus sp. Taxonomy (GTDB): domain Bacteria; phylum Bacillota; class Bacilli; order Alicyclobacillales; family Alicyclobacillaceae; genus Alicyclobacillus_H. The sequence continues at coordinate 5,962 of NZ_JAIMAV010000080.1, read as the reverse complement.
GTCTTCACGTCGGTGAGCTGCTGGGCTTTGCCGTACAAGTATTTATACCAAACCACGTAATAGGTGAGAAAATCCTTCTTGGATTCCTGCTGCTGCAGTCCCGGCAGAACCACCTGCAGATTGTACTGGCGATCCAGCTCGTCCTTGCGAAGCTCCCCGCCGGTATAGGTGGCCACCACGGGCCCGGTGTAGGTCGGCTCCGGTGGAATGGGCGCCGCCGCGGTCGCGTTCTGTGTCCCCGCCGCATTCGCCGTCTGATTGGCGGCCTGTCCACCACCGCCGCAACCGGCCATCAAGGCCGCGGACAGCACCAGCGCCGCGGCGAGCCTCGTCTTATTTCGCAAACTCCTCGACCTCCTTCACAGGTTTGAAGACATCGACCAATCCCTCGAGAAACCGCAGCAGGCGTTTGCACAGCTCCCGGTCCGACAGGCCCTTGCTCCGAAAGACCACCTGCAACGAGCCATTGGGCCGTTTCAGGTACTGGCCGGCGTGCTGCTTGGCCAGGCTGAACAGGCGGCCGTGATCCACCGCCGCCGACGCCTCGGGCCGAAGCCGCACCGCCACCTCCGCCCCCTGCACGGCGATGGCCTCGACCGACGAGCGCGTCGCCAGGCTCTTCATGCGCGTGACGTCGAGGAGGTTCTGCACCGGCTCCGGCAGGTCGCCGTAGCGGTCGACGAGTTCGTCCTCCAGTTCATCGGCCGCTTCCACGCTGCGCACGTACTTGAACTTCTTGTACATGGCGATTTTCTGGGCGGCGTCCGGAATGTAGGTGTCCGGGATGTACGCCTCGATGCCGAGATCGATGACCGGCTCCGGCACCTCCCGTTCCTGCTCCCCGCGGATCTCCTTGACCGCCTTGGCCAGCATATCGTTGTACAGGTCGAAGCCGACCGAATTGATGAAGCCGTGCTGTTCCGCGCCAAGAAGGTTCCCGGCCCCGCGGATGGCCAGATCGCGCATGGCGATCTTGAAGCCGCTGCCGAGCTCCGTGAACTCCTTGATGGCCTGCAGGCGCTTTTCCGCCACCTCCGTCAGCACCTTGTCCCGCTGGTAGGTGAAATACGCGTACGCGATGCGGTTGGATCGGCCCACCCGGCCGCGCAACTGGTACAGCTGCGCCAGGCCCAGCCGGTCCGCGTCGTACACGATGAGCGTGTTGACGTTGGAGATGTCCAGCCCGGTCTCGATGATGGTGGTGGTGACCAGCACGTCAATCTCGCCGTCCAAAAAATCGAGCATCACGCGCTCCAGCTCTTCCTCGGCCATCTGTCCGTGCGCCACCGCGATGCGGGCGTCGGGCACCATGCGCTGGACGCGCTCCGCCATCGAATGGATGCTCTGCACCTGGTTGTAGACAAAGTACACCTGGCCGCCCCGGCCGAGCTCCCGCTCGATGGCCTCCCGGATCAGATCCTCGTGAAATTCGACCACGTACGTCTGCACCGGGAACCGGTTCTCCGGCGGCGTCTCGATGACCGACAGGTCCCGCACCCCCAACAGCGACATGTGGAGCGTGCGCGGAATGGGTGTGGCGGTGAGCGTCAGGCAGTCGACGTTGGTCTTGAGCTGCTTCAGCCGCTCCTTGTGCGTCACGCCGAACCGCTGTTCCTCGTCGACGATGAGCAGGCCGAGATCCTTGAACTGCACCGATTTCTGCAGCAGCCGGTGGGTGCCGATGACCACGTCGACACTGCCGTCCCGAAGGCCCTTGATCACGGCGTTCGCCTCGGATTTCGTGCGAAACCGGCTCAGAACCTCGATGGTCACCGGAAACCCGGCGAAACGTTCCTTGAAGGTTTCGTAGTGCTGATGCGCCAGGATGGTCGTCGGCACCAGAACCGCCACCTGTTTGCCGTCCATCACGGCCTTGAACGCGGCGCGGATGGCCACCTCCGTCTTCCCGTATCCGACATCGCCGCACAAAAGGCGGTCCATCGGGGTCGGTTTCTCCATATCCCGCTTGATCTCGTCGATGGCCCGCAGCTGATCCGGCGTCTCCTCGTACGGAAACATCGCCTCAAAATCCTTCTGCCACGGGGTATCGGGTGAAAACGCGTGGCCGCGCGACGCCTGCCGGGCGGCGTACAGTTTGACCAGGTCCTCGGCGATGTCGCGGACCGACCGGGAGACCTTTTGTTTGACCCGGTTCCACTCTCCCCCGCCCAGGTGGTACAGCTTCGGCTCCTTGTCCTCCGCCCCGATGTACCGTTGGACCTGATCAATCTGGTCGACGGGCACGTAGAGGCTGTCGTTGCCCGCGTACTGCAGATGCAGATAGTCCTGGTGGCGGCCGTCAATCTCCAGGGTGCGAATGCCGAGGTACTTGCCGATCCCGTGGTTGACGTGGACCACGTAATCGCCGACGCGCAGTTCCTGATAGCTGCGGATCCGCTCGGCGTCGGTCATCTCCTGCCGGACGCGGCGGGCCTTCTTGCGCGAGGGGAAGACCTCCGTCTCGACGATGACGGCCAGGCGCTGCATGGGCAGCTCGAATCCCGTCGATAGGCTGGCCACCAGGATCTGCGGGGTGCGCGACGGGGAGAAGGAGGCGCTTCGCACGGCCTCGATGTTGTAATCGGTCAGCACGCGCTCCAGCCGATCGGCGCGTTCCTCGGTCGCGGCGGCCAACACCACGTGCGTGCCGCTGCGCTGCCAGCGCTGGATCTCCGATTTGAGCACGTTCATCTGGCCGTGAAACTGCTGCATCGGCTTGGTCGTCACGTTCCACACGAACCGATGCCGGTGGCCGCCGGTGCGCGCGAACATGGAGAACTCGACCCCGGCCATCCCCCGGTGTTCCCAGACCAGATTGTGCTGGGGAGGCCGCTGCGTCCCGGACAAAAGTTCGCCGCGCAACAGTCCGCCCGACAACCACTCCTGAAACTCCCGTTCCAGGCCCTTCTGCCGTTCCTGCAGGCGCGTCGGCTCATCCAGGCAGGCGACGGAGCCGTACGGCAGATAGTCGAAGAGGGTCTGCACCGCGCCTTGAAAGAGCGCGTCATAGCGGAGCATGCCCGCGAACGGCTGCCCCTCCGTCAATCGGCGGATGTCCTCCCCGACGAGCGTCTTCAGCCTGTCCCGTACCTCGAGATCGGTCGTGATCCGCACCCGCTCTTCGAGCGCCTTCTGCACCTGTTCCGCCGCCTGCTGCATCCGCGCCGGCGGCGCCAGAAAGTCGAACACCGGCCCGATGACGACGCCCTCCAGGTTGGCCTGGGAACGCTGGGAATCGGGATCGAACCGGCGGATGGAATCCACCTCGTCGTCGAACAGCTCGATGCGCACCGGCATCTCTTCGGTCAGGGGGAACACATCCAAGATGCCGCCGCGCACCGCGAACTGCCCCTTGGCCTCCACCATGTCGACCCGCTCATACCCGCTTCCGACCAGGCGGCGCTGTACCTGTTCGAGGTCCGCCACATCCCCCGGTTTGACCTCCCACTGCAGCCCGCGCAACACATCCTTGGTCATCACGGGTTGCACGGCCGACTGGATGGTCGCCACCACCACCGCCGGCGCCCCCTGGGCGAGGTGCTGCAACACGCGCATCCGGTCGGCCACCGCCTCCCGGCTGTAGGCGATGGCGTCGACCACCGACCACTCGCGCTCGGGGAACAGCATCACCACATCGTCCGGCAGAAATTCCCGAAGATCATCAACAATCTGTCCCGCCTGCCCCTGGCTGTGCGTGACGATCACGGTGCAAGCCCCGGGGTTCGCCTCCTTGCGCAGGAGGTGCAGCGCCGCGTAGTACAGGTGCCGCGCGCTTCCGCTCGTCCCGGTCACGAGGCCGTCGAGCCCGGTCGGCGTCAGGTTCGCGAACGTCCGGCGGAATTCGGCGTCGGCTGCGATGTAGCGAACCAGATTGATCACGTTACCCCTCCTCGCGGCCCAAATCCCCCGGACAACCTGAAAATCGCCTCAGCGAATGCCAAGGCGATTGACAGCGTCCATGACCATTGGCGGTGTTGAACTACTGGAGCAACTTGCCCTCCACCAGCAGTTCCGGATTTCGTTCGATGGCACTCTGGCAATAGTCGCAAACGGTCTGCACCGACAAAATCCCAGCGTTTTTATCATACGCCACCCACTCGGAATGTTCCACGGGTGACAGGGCGGTCAATCCCAACGACCGTTCGGCTTCCTCCAACGACCAGCCGGGCCGGTTCACCTGGCCAATCAGGTGCTTGCAATGGCCGCACCAATACTCAATCCGCACACCGAATCCCTCCGCTTCTGGGTCCCGCCCGCCCCGAGGCGCGCAGGGGTCCACTGTTCAGTATGGAAGCGAAAGGGAATCCCCATACATGGGTGCCGGACGGGGATTCACGGGTCCTTCGGGCGGGCGTTGTACCGGTTCATGGCGGCGGCAAATCCGTGGGCGAGCGCGTATTCAATCGCGTCCGCCGCGCGCGTCACCGCCCCCTGCACCGACTCCAGTTCGCCGGGCGAAAACGGGCTGAGCACATGGTCGACCACCGCCCGGCCGTCCGCCGGCCGCCCGATGCCCACACGGACCCGCGCAAACCGCTCGCCGCCCAGGTGCTGGATGATGGATTTCACGCCGTTATGTCCCCCCGCGCTGCCCTGCTCGCGAAGGCGGATGTGCCCAGGCGGCAGATCCATGTCGTCGTAGACGACGATGAGGTCCCGTCCGGGGTCCAGTTCCCGGTGAAAATCCATCACCTCACGCACCGATTCACCGCTGAGATTCATGTAGGTCTGCGGTTTGACCAGCAGCACCTTTTCTCCGCCCGCCACGGTGTCCGCCACCTGCGCGCGCCATTTCACCCGGTGGGACGTCACTCCGAACCGCCGGCACAGCTCGTCCACCACCCAGAACCCGACGTTGTGGCGCGTCCTGTCGTACATCGCCCCGGGGTTGCCCAATCCGACGATGACCTTCATGCTTCAGGCCTCCGATCAGTCGAACAGTTGGCTGATGGAGCGCTGCGTGTGCACACGGATGATGGCCTCGGCGATGAGCTCGGCGACCGACAGCACCGTGATCTTGTCCAGCCGCTTCTCCGGCGGCAGATTGATGGTGTTGGTGACGACAATCTCGCGGATCTCCGACCGGCGCAGCTTGTCCACGCCGTCTCCCGACAGCACCGGGTGGATGCAGCAGGCGTAGACCTCACGGGCCCCGCGTTCCAAAAGCGCCTTCGCCCCGAGCGTGATGGTCCCGGCCGTGTCAATCATGTCGTCGACCAGGATCGCGGTCTTCCCGTCGATCTCGCCGATGATGTTCATCACCTCGGCCACATTGGCGTCCGGACGGCGTTTGTCGATGATCGCCAACGGCGCGCCGAGCCTTTCCGCCAGCTGTCGGGCGCGCGTCACGCCGCCCATGTCGGGCGAGACGACGACCGGATTGCGGATGTCCTTCTCGAGGAAGTAATTCGCCAGGATGGGCAGGCCGACCAGGTGATCCAGCGGGATGTCGAAGAAGCCCTGGATCTGCCCCGCGTGCAGGTCCATGCAGATCACCCGGTTGGCGCCCGCCTTCTCCAGCAAATTCGCCACCAGTTTGGCCGTGATCGGGTCACGCGCGCGCGCCTTTCGGTCCTGGCGCGCGTATCCGTAATACGGGATGACCACGTTCACCGCCCGCGCCGACGCCCGCTTCAGGGCGTCCACCATGATCAACAGTTCCATCAGGTGTTCGTTCACCGGCGCGGAGGTCGGCTGGATGACAAAGACGTTGCAACCGCGCACGCTCTCACCGAGCTTGATACGGATCTCCCCATCGGAAAAGCGGCCGACCATACAGTCGCCCAACGCCACGCCCACGTAGTCGGCGATCTCCTGGGCAAGCGCCGGATTGGCGTTGCCCGTGAAGATCTTCAGGTCACCGTCCTTCTGCATCCCCGCTGCTCCCTTCTCCATTCACCCGGCTGCCGCGCCGGGCTTTCCACGTCCGCACGTACCCGGGTTTCGTGACCTGGCGCGCCCG
>NZ_JAIMAV010000079.1 GCF_023511815.1 Alicyclobacillus sp. | reverse complement strand
GTGGAGCGGTACCTGCGCAACGCCAAGGCGCCGGTCATCTACGAGGGCACCCGCGAGATCCACACCCTGATGCAGGCAGAGTACGCCCTCGGCTACCGGGTGGACAAACCGCTGCGACGGATGCTCCCGGCGTGGCCGTACCGCGAGGAGGAATGAGCCAACGCTCCGGACCGCCGGAGGCCATGGGACCGGGTAAGGGCGGTTGGGCGAAGGGACCGCCCTCAGCCGGGCCCGGCCGGGGTGGTGGCACCAGTTGAGCCCCGATCCCGCCGTCCACAGGGGTCTAACGAGGGGCCGACCTTTGCGGCCGCCCCCGGCTTCACGCGTTCGCCCAGCGCTCGCCCGGCCGCAACAGCACCGCCGGGTTCTGAAACATCTGGGCGAACACGTGAGCCGCCGCCCCGAGCAACAGGGCATCCGATTTGAGAGCGCTGGTCTCCACGGCCGTTTTGCGCATCAGGTCCTCGTACGCGTACTGCCGTGCCGCAGCCAGAAGCGTCCCATGCGGAAACACCCCCGCACTGCCCAGCCGGCCGCCGAGGACAATGACCTCCGGGTTGTACAGATTGATAAAGTTGCCGATGCCCACCCCCAGATGCCAGGCCACCTCCTCCAAGGCACCGAGCGCATCCGCATCCCCCGCCTCCGCCATCGCCAACAGATCATCCAGTGAAAAATCGGTCACGGCATCATCCGCCTTGCGTGCGGCGACGTTTTGACGCCATGCAATGCCGCTCGCGTACAGCTCCAAGCAACCGCGCCCGCCGCAGTTGCACGATTTCCCGTCCATCCGAATGGTCATGTGGCCGATCTCGACGGCGCGCGTCACCAGCTGGCCGTTCATCACCAGGCCGCCACCGAGCCCTTCGTCGAGCATGATGAACAACAGGTGGTTCACGTGCTGTCTCCCGAACCACACCTCCGCAAATGCCGCCAGATGTCCATCCTTCTGCACCGCCACGGGCAGGCGCAGCAGATTCTGGAGTGTCCGGCGAATGGGAAATCCCCGCCATCCCGGCAAGTTGGGCGGGGTCAGAAGGACCCCCTGGTCCGCGTCCAACGGTCCCGGCACCGCCACCGCGACGCCGAGCACATGATCCCCGGTGGCCTCCGACGTGCGCAACGTGTGGTCAATCACGTCGGACAGTTGTTCCATGGCGTCCTCGGGTGCGACCCGCTTGGGCAGTTTGAAGCCCGTTCGGTGGCGCACCACACCTTCCATATCACAGAGGCCGACCTCAATCTTCCCGTACTGCACCACGGCCGACACAGCAAAGAGGCGATCCGTTTTCAACCGCAATAACTGCGGCTTACGGCCACCCGACGAATCCCCCGTGCCGACTTCCTCCACCAGATCCGCCTGGATCAGTTCGTCCACGATGTTCGCCACCGTGCTGATGTGAAGCCCCGTCGCCTGCCGCAGATCCGCGCGGGAACAGGGACTGAGGCGGCGAAGCGTTTCCAGCACCAACGAGCGGTTCCCGCCAGCCTGCACCATGGTGTCCTCCGCCCCTTCGCAACTCCCCCGCTGAGGTGGCTCCCTCCGCACCGGGGTCTGTTATTTCGCAGGCTTCCCATTCCATCCTAACAGAATCTCCCGATTCCTAGGAGGCGAAGACCTTCGCCTCCGCCCGAAATCACATCCCTTCGCTGGCTGTCCACGGCAATAGGGCCGCTCCGATGACTCCCGCACGGGTCCCCAGAGCCGCGGGGCGGATCTCCACTTCCAGATCGCAGTGTCGGTTCACAATCCGGCGCAACGTGTCCAACATGGGCCCTCCGGTCTGTGCGACGCCGCCCCCGATGACAATCCGCCTGGGATTCAGGAGCTTCGTCAGGTTGACCAACCCGATGCCAAGGGCGTAAAACGCCTCCTCCACAATCCCTTTCGCCGCCTGATCTCCCTCCGATGCGCGCGACATCACCTCGGCGGCCGGCATCGTTCGTCCGAACACCGCCTCCGCTCTTTTGGCGATGGCGGTGCCCGACGCGTAATTCTCGAGGCAGCCCACGTTCCCGCAACGGCAGGGCTCTCCCCAGGCGTTGACACTGGTGTGCCCGAACTCGCCGGAGGCGCCCGTCTCCCCGCGATACAGCCGTCCGTCAATCACAATGCCAGCCCCTATCCCGGTGCTCACGGTGACATACACCATGCGATCCGCTCCCGCACCGGCTCCGCTGCGAAATTCGGCCAGGGCGGCGGCGTTCGCGTCGTTGTCCAGATACACCGGCAGGCCGACGGCCGCCCGCATCCGGTCGCGCAGCGGAACCCGGTCCCACCCAGGCAGATTCGGCGGAGACAGGACCACGCCCGTCTTGAGGTCCAATGGCCCCGGCGATCCGATGCCGACCGCGGCGACGCGTTCCGGCGCGCGCTCCATCATCTCCCGGATCAGCGCCTCCATACGCGCCATGACCGCCTCCGGCCCTTCCCACGCCTGGGTGGGGACCGTCGTCTCGGCCAACACGCTCCCGTCCGAACGCAGGAGACATGCGGCCAGCTTGGTTCCGCCGAGATCAATCCCGACGCTCACCATTTCGGTGTCACCCGGAGTGTGGCCACCTCGAACGGCCGCAACGCCAGACGGACCGAACCCGCTTCATCGGTGGAAGCGGGTGACGGCTCATCCTCCGCGAGCGTCACCAGTTCCACATTCGCCACCGGAAACCCAAAGGCCACCCCGGCCTCCTTCTGACGGTCCAAACCGTTGTACACCCGTACAATCACGGCGTCCCCTGCCTCACTCACCTTGAAGGCGGAGAGCGTGGCTCCCGTCACACTGACCAGTGACTCCGGAAGCCGCGCGGGGCGCCAGGGAGTGGCCCCGTGAACAGAAACGCCGGTCAACGGCACCGTGTACGCCTCGGCGAGACCGGGGAGATCCACGTCCTGCCAGGTGCCGGTGTAGGGCACCAGAGCGAATTCGAAATGGTGCACCCCGATGCACTGCGCGTCCGGCGTCTCGAAGCCGGGTCCCGCATGCGCAAAGCGGGTGCGCAGATCCGCCCTGGACAGGTGGCCGACGCACCGCAGCAACGTGATGAGCAAATCGCCGCCCGGTGTCAACTCATATTCGGGCAGGCCGCGGTTGAGCACGGCCAGACCGGCTCCCTCCGCCTCCACCGTGACGAACCGGCGCTGCGCCTTCGTCCCCAGAGGCGGTTCCCGCCAACCCTCCTTTTTTTCGGTCATCACGGGATGGCGAATGACACCGAAGGCGGTCTCCGCGATGGAATGGGTGGCGCGAAGACCCGTCGGGAAGCAGACACGCAGCCGGTGATCGAACGCCCGGTTGTCCACCGTGGTCCGACAGGCCACCCATCTGCTATCGGGCAGCAAGGTGAGCGTGTGCGTGACCGGGACGGCGACCACCTCGTCCGTCCGACCGGTCCGATCCGTCGTCACCGCGCGCGGTACCCACAGCGTCCCCTGCACCACAAGGGTGTGTTCCCCTTGCCGCGCGACCTGCACCCCCGTTAATCCGCGAACCACCGTCTGCCTGGCCGGCGGTGAATAGGTGTACTCATCGCCCGCGTCTCCTTCATCGACCATCCCGAGCAACCCGTGGTACCAGCGTCCGCTCGGCTTGTCCAACAGCGAAACGGTTCCGTCCTCCGCCGCCCGCACAAGCCATCTGTTGTTCTCCACCTGGGGGTGAAAGTGCACCGTGGGCACGGCGGTGTGACGAATCGGCTTGCGGACCAACCGATACAGGCGCGCCGTCATCGGCGACAGTTCACTCGCCCAGAAGGTGACGGGGACGCGGTCAAACGTCTTCCTCCGATACAGCGCGTCTTCGCAGACCAGGTGCGGTTGGCCCAGATCAAACGGAATCGATGACCCATCCGGACCGATGAGGTCATACTCCGTCAGATCAACCGGATGACCCGACCAGCCGAACCGGCGCTCGCCGAGCGGGACCTCCTCGTAGGGCGCGACCTCGACCGTGACCAGTCCCGAGCGTCGGAAGGCGGACGGGTTCCACACCACCACGCCAATTTCACCGGGTTCCACCGTCGCGGCGCCCGCCAGCGACCGCAGGGCGTCGATCACCACCGCGTTGGCCACCTGCTCGGCATTCGCAAAACGCGTCATCATCTCGCGGTGGATCTCATCGGTCGAACACCCGCAGATGGAATCGTGCGCATGGTTTTTTAGCAGCGTCCTCCAGGCATGGCGCAGGGCATGCGACAGGTTTGGCCCTCCGAGGGCGAACACCGCCGCCGCGAGCCGTTCCGCTTGCCCTTCCAGCAGCGCCTGCACCGCCTCGTTGCGCTGCTTGAGATACATCCGGGTGGACAGGACGTCCTGAAGAATGGGGTGGTACCGCCCGTAGTGCAGCTCGCCCGCAACGGTTTTCAGCTCGGGCGCCGCGCTGCGCACCAATTGTTCAAACTGTGTGAGGGTCCCCTGGACAAACTCCACATCCGGCATCCGCTCATTCAGAGCGCGCAGATACGCCGGCAGCTCCGGTTGGATGCGCAGGTGATCACCCCCGTTGAGCAGGAGTACCACGCCCGCGGTGGCCCGGCGTCCCAGCCGTTCGAGCAGTTCATAGAGGTTTCGGTAGCTGACCACCGCCGGGTGATTCAACGCGAAGGTGTCGGGATCTCCGGTGGCGATGGCGGCATTCGTGTAGCTCTCGGACAGGTAGTGGGCCAGAACCCGCGTCCCATCAAGACCCTGCCACCAAAATTCCGCCTTGGTCTCCTCGACGTCTTCCCCCAGTCCCCGCATGAAATAGAACGTATGAATGCCAAACCCATGGAGAATTTGGGGCATCTGCGCGATGTGTCCGAACGAGTCCGGGACGTAGCCCTGTCTCTCAACCGCACCGAACGACTCCGCCATCCTCCGGCCGATGAGCAGGTTTCGGATCAGGGCTTCGCCCGAGACGAGAAACTCGTCCGGTTGTACATACCACGGTCCCACCTGCAGGCGCCCCGCCTTCACCAGGGACCGGATCCGTTCTTCGTTTTCCGGTCGAATCTGAAGGTAGTCCTCGAGGATCACCGTCTGGCCATCCAGAAGGAAGGTGGTGTAGGCCGGGTCATTGTCCAACACGTCCAATAGTTCATCCACCATTTTGACCAGCGCGTACCGAAACTGCTCAAACGTGTCATACCATTCGCGGTCCCAGTGGGACATCGGCACAACGATTGCCTTCATGTGGGTCATCCCTTCACAGATCCCGCTGTGAGTGCGGAGACGATGAATTTTTGCAGCACGACAAAAATGACGACGACGGGCAACACGGCCAGGATGGAGGCGGCCGCCAGGTAATGGGTGCTGATCACGTCGGAGGTCGATTGCAGATTGATCAATCCCACCGACACGGGATACAGCCGATCGCTGTTGAGCAGGATGAACGGCACGATGAACTGCGACCAACTCTCAATGACAATCAACACGGTCGCCGACGCGATGGCCGGGACGCTCACCGGCAGGATGATCCGGACCAGCGACTGCAGCCGGTTGCAACCGTCGAGCCACGCGGCCTCCTCCATCGACACCGGAATGGTGTCGAGGAACCCTTTCAGGAACCAGACCGTCGGCGGCACCTGGATGGCGATGTACACCAGGATCACCGCGAAGTAGCTGTTGAGCAGGTGCACCCGGTTCAGGTAGTTGTACAGCGGAATGACGATGACCAACGGCGAGATCATCTGGCACATCAGGACGCCGAGCATGGCCTGGCGCGAAAACCGCATGCGAAATCGAGAGAATCCGAAAGCCGCAGGAATGGACACCACAAGCGTGCCCACGACCGTGAAGAACACCAGGATGGCGGAGTTTTTCAGATACGTCACCACCGGCGTGTACACCAGGACGTGGTTATAATTCTGGCCCTGGGGCACCTTCGGCCAGAGCACAGGCGGCGAATGGAAAAGCTCCGGGATCGTCTTGAGCGATGTGGCGAACACCCAGTACAACGGAAAGAGGAAGACCACCAGCAGCACCACATAGACGGCGTACAGACCGATCGTCGCCGCGATTCGTCGCTGTCTCATGATGTGGTCATCCCCTCCGTTCTGCGTGACATCCGCATGTACACCCAGGCCATTAACAGGTTGATCACCAGCAACACCACCGCCATGGCCGCACCGCCGCCGAGCTCATAGGTGTGGAAGATGCGATCGTAGATGGACAACGCCATCACTTCGGTCGCTCGTCCCGGCCCCCCGCCGGTCAGCGCCATGATCATGTCAAAGGTGTTGAACGTGCTGATGGTGATGAGAATGAGATTGACCATCAGGAGTGGTGCCATCATCGGCACCGTGATGTGCACCAACCTTCTCCACGAAGTCGCCCCATCCACCTTCGCCGCTTCGTACAGCTCGTCCGGAATGGTCTTCAGGCCCGCGTATTGCATGATCATGCTGAAAGCCGTCCCGCGCCAGATGTTGGCGACGATGACCGACACCAGGGCGACGGACGGGCTGGACAAAAAGGCGACATGCCCAATCCCGACTTTGGAGAGAAGGAAGTTCAAGATCCCGGATGGGGACTCATCCATCAGCATGCGCCAGATGATTCCAATCATCACACCGGGCATCGCCCACGCCGCCAACACCGCGGTACGAACCACAACGGTTCCGCGAAGCTTCAACTGTTCACCGGCGATGATGGCCAGCGAGATGAAAAATCCGAGCAACAGCTGAAACACGACACTGAAAAAGACAAATACGATGGTGATCCACAGCGTCTGGCCCAGATCGCCGGTGCGCAGCATGTCCACGTAAGAGCGAAGGGTGTACTGGTACCCCGGATGGAGCAGACCGGCGTTTGTGAAACTCAGTCGAACGACATCCAGCACAGGGTACACGTACAACAACCCAACGACCAAAATCAGTGGGACAAACCACGGCAACGCTCGTGCGTTTCGCAATCGCTCCCCCTCCCCAAGGCGACGGACGGGCCTTGGCCCGTCCACCGCTGATGGTTGGCTATCCCCAATGGCCTCAAACCCGTCCGTGTCACTTCTTCATGCTGTTGTACTGCTGCAGCGTTGCATTGTAGGCATCGTCCAGGGCCTGCTCCGGTGTCTTGCTTCCGGAGATCACACTTGAGATGGCAATCTGCATGTTGTTCGACATGTCGGAGTAGATCGCCACGCCCGGACGGGTGTTGGAGTACTTCAACTCCTCCGCAAACTGATCAAAGGGCGGTTGGCTGAAATAGGTGTCCTTCTGGTACACCGATTGACGCGTGGGCAGGTAGCCGCCAACTTTGCACCAACCGGCCATGCCCTCCTGGGAACCCCAGCCGTTCGCGATAAAGCTGACCGCCTCCTCGACCTTGGCGGGATCCTTTGTGAACACCCCCCACACCCAACCGCCGGACACCGTCTCGCGCGTGTCCGCCTTCGGCATGATGAGCGGCGCGACGCCCCAATTGCTCATATCCCCGAGAATGGACTGCAATTGAGCCCACTGGAAATTCCCTCCGAGGAACATCGCAACCTTACCCGACGCCGCCTCGGTGTTGAGGTCCGACTCGTTCTTGTAGTTGGTAGCCCGGGCCGGCATGGCCCCCTGCTTGACCGCCTGTTGCAGGTCTCCAAGGACCGTCAGCCAATCCTGTTTGTTCTCTCCCTCACCGAAAACAGGTTTCCCCTTGTCATCCACCAACTTGCCGCCCAGGGCCCAGTACATCGGCAGGATGTCCATGAAGGACGCCTCGCCGCGGCCGCCCGCCATCAGATACGGGGTGATGCCCTTCTTTTCGAGGTCCGGCGCCATTTTCAACAGCTCGTCCCAGGTCTTCGGAGGATTGGGAACCAAATCCTTGCGGTAGAACAACATCCGCACGTCTGTGGTGAAATAGACGCCGTAAATGTGCCCGTCCGGGCCTTTCATGATCTTTTGCGCAAACGGGAAGAAGTCGTTGATGTCAATCCCCGCCTTGGCGAGGTAGTCGTCCAACGGGGTGAGGTATTTGTACATCTGCGGGAAGATGTACGAGTCAATCTGCGCCACGTCCGGTGCGTTGCCGGACGCCGCGTCCTGCAACAGCTTCGCCATCGCCTCGTTGGGCGTGGCACTGGCCACCAACGGTTTGACCGCCCAGTCCGGGTGCTGCTGCGCCCACTTGTTAAACGTGTCCTGGAGATACTGAACCCGCTTCGGGTCGGATCCCTTCAGGCTGTACGCCGGCACAGCCTCCCAGGTGATGGTGGTTTTCGCGTTGGGACTGCCGATCAGGTCAGGCGTGACCAGATTCCCCGCCGGCGCCGTGGCGGTGGCATTCCCTGCCGCGTTCTGACCGGCCGCGTTCTGTCCCGCACCCCCGCCGCAGCCCGACAAGACCGTCAAACCGATGACCGCGACCGTCCCCAACACCGCCGCTTTCGATCTGCGCTTCATACGGACCCCCCGTTACACTGAAATAGGTTTCCATTTCACAGGCTCCCGAATCACATCGACAAACATGCATCCACACAACCCCGAGAATCGACCGACTGCCTCCACCTTCTGCAACGATACTTCTTCGATTACGTCTAAGAAGTTCTAACGAGCTCATGATAGCGCCTTCATTCAGACTCGTCAACGGTTGATCGCCAGATCTCTTCGTTGAGCCCCCCTCGTGCGGGCGTTCGGGTGCCGCCGGTGCCCGGTCGTCATCCGCTTGACCGTCCACCATAAAAAGGGGGAGACCCAACCGGGTCCCCCCTTGTGCGCGTGCCCATCACTGGGTGTTGCCCAGCATCTGAACGACCCTGGCGACGTCCGGCGTTCCCAAGCCGGTCGTGTCATCCCAACCCGGCGCCGCAACGAGAGACGTGTCCTCTCCCATCGTCACATAGTACAGATTGTGCGTCACGGAGCCCTCCAGGACGATGTCGCGGGTTCCGTGAACGACGTCGTGGAACGCCCGCTGGCCGTTCGCATACAGGATGGGGTTGATGTACGGAAGTGGCGTACCGAAATTTTTCACGTGCAGTTGATTGGCGAGCGCGCAGATGGCCGCCCACTGCGGCGCCGCGTCGCTCGTCCCGCCCCATCCGGGCTGGATCTCACCGTTCATCACCAGGGTGAAACCGGTGTATGGATCGGCGTCGTATCCCACATCCGGAACCTGGCGCATGGTCTGGGTCGAGTCGAGCCCCGCTCCCGTCTGCCAAGAAGGTTTCGCGAACGAGTGGCTCACCCCGCCCCCCGCGCCGAACCAGAAGATGGGTCCCTGTACGACGGTGCCATCGGGATGCCGAATCTGACTCACCGTCTCCCCCCACTCTATCTCGCTCTTGTAGCTCCCGTCCCGGTTGACGAACAGGGACGTTCCACCCACAGCCACCACGTTCGGATCGGAAGCCGGATACTCCGTGTACGGCGAGCCCATGATGGCAGCGAGATCGCCCGAATCCCCCGAGGAGACAAACACGTTGATTCCCTCGGCCGCCGCCTGTGCGAAGATCTGGCTTTGGGCCCTTCTCTCCGCGGCCGGCAACAGGGTGTCGACGGAACCCCACGACAGCGAGATCTGATTGGCGAGTGCGTTGTCAACAACGTAGTTGACGCCCATGTACAGGTCGTTGTAATTGTTCGGCGTCTGGACCAACAGGATCTTCGCGCCCGGCGCCACGGCGTGCGCGAGCTCCACGTCCATGCTGGTCTCGCCCGCCCATCCGGAGGCGTTGGCCGCCTGGGCCGGGTTCTTCTGGGCCATCACGTTTGTCCCGGGCGCCGTCACCACCTCCAGTTGGAGAGGTTTGTCTGCGCCGTACGCACCCTGCTCCACCGTCTCCCGGAAGGTTTCCAGATCCTGCTGAATCGTGGGGGAACCGTACGCGTCGACGATCGCGATGGTCTGCCCGCTCCCGTCGATCCCCTGCGCATAGACCGGGAGGTAGTCGTACGCCTGTTGAATCTGTTGGCTCGATCCGTCATAGAAATCGCTGGTCGAACCGCTTTTTCGGGAGGACGACAGCGTGACGGTCTCTCCGGACTGCGTCCCGGACCGGACCAGATTGGGTTTGGGAGCCGCCAACTGGTCCATTCCCGTCGTACCGACCAAGAAATTCGCCAGCGGTCCGGAGACGTGGTCGTCGGTGACATTCGCGAAAAAGGTGTTCCCCTGGTCGTCCCGGAATTGGTGAATCTGGGTCCCAAACACCGACTCCAATTGAGCGACCGTGCCCGACACGTTGATGACCAGGTGGTTTTCCAACCACATCCCGGTGAAGGTGGGCGTCCAAAGCATTTTTCGCCCCGTGCCCTACCGTTTGAACGACGCCGCGCCGTCGTCCACAAACACCACGCTGCCGTTGACGAACGACGCTTCGTCGCTGGCGAGAAACGCGACCACGTTCGCGACCTCCTCCGGGGTGCCCGCCCGGCGGCGCATCTGCGCCTGTTCCACCGCCGACCAGATGCGCGGGTCCTCCTTCCAACCCGACACAATCCCCGTGTCAATCAATCCCGGGGCAATGGCCACGACGCGGATGTTGTACCGGGCCAGTTCCAGGGCCGCCGCCTTGGTCATCATCGCCACCGCCGCCTTGCTGGCGTGATAGGCGAACTGGCGCCGGTCCGCGACGAAGCCGTAGACGGACGCCGTGTTGATGATGACCCCGCCCCGGTCCTTCATCGCCCGCGCTCCCGCCTGAATCCCATAAAACACCCCGTGTTGATTGATTCCAATGACACGCTGGTATTCCTCTTCCGGAAGCTCGAGCAGCGTGTACAAAGCTCGAGTCCCGACGCCCGCGTTGTTGAACAGAATGTCGATCCGCCCGAACGCCCGCACGGCCTCGTCCACCATGGAAAACACCTGCTCGCGCACCGCCGTGTCCACCGAGACGAACACCGCGCGTCCCCCCGCCTCCCGGATGCGCGCGACCGTCTCCTCCCCCGCCTCGGTCCGGATGTCCGCCACCACCACGGCGGCCCCGTCCTCGGCGAGCCTCAGGGCGGCGGCCCGGCCGATGCCGCCGCCTCCGCCCGTGACCACCGCCACCCGATCTTTCAACCGCATGCCGATTCTCGCATCTCCTCTCCCCTGATCCGCTTTGGCGCCGGGGTCACTCGCCCCCGAAAAGCCGCCGCGGGTTGTCGATAAACATCGTGTTGAGGTGTGCCTCGGTCACGCCCGCCTGGCGCAACAGCGGGATGACGTCCTCAAACAGGTGCGTCGGATGCCAGGAGGCCATCAGCGCCTGCACCGGCTCCGACATCTTGAATGGCCGCCCGCACCAGCAATTGACCGTGTCGTGCGACAGCACAATCCGGTTCGCGTGCCCCATCCCGATGAGACCAATCAGCACCGTCTCGCGCAGGTGATCCATCGGACAGCCCGCGATGACCTGAAGGCCGAAGCGGTCGAACGCGATGGTCACCCCGTACTCGAGCGTCTTCCAGTGGTAGGCCACGTCCGTGTTGCCATCCATGTGCCCGATGACGATCCGGCTCGGGTCCGCCCCTTCCGAAATCAACAGCTCCGCCTGCTCGGGCCCCATCGTGCCCTCCTGCGTGTGCGTCACGATGGTGATGCCCGTCTCCCGCTGCACCCGCGCCGCCTGGCGGAAGAACATTCGCTCGTACTCCGTGATTTCCCCTTTGCTCGAGCCGAGCTTGATGATCCCCGGCTTGATTCCGGTCCTACCGATGCCCTGGGTGATCTCCGTCATGAACATCTCGTAGATCTCCGCCTCGGCATCCCCGAAGGCGCGGCGCACCTTGAAATACGCCGGCGCGCCCTCGCCCTCGTAGTAGTAGCCCGTCGCGCAGATGATCTGAAGCCCCGTCCGCTCCGAGATCTCCCGCAAAAACAAAGGATCGCGGCCGCAGTCGTTGGGCGTCGGATCGACGACCGTCTGCACCCCGTGCGCCAGCAATCGTCTGGCCACGTCCACTCCGACGGCGATCGCCTCCTCCCGGTTGAACGGCCCCAGCGTCACGTCCCCCTGGTATCCGGGGTACCCGAACAGAAAGTGCTCGTGCATCAACGTCTTTCCCAACCGCTCCACCGGCACCGGTCCGGTGACCGTGTTCACCATCCGCCCCAC